>NZ_JBEUPD010000023.1:0-139413 GCF_040492135.1 Actinomadura sp. NPDC000600 | reverse complement strand
CAAGCTCGCCGTCCGCTACGAAGCCACCATCCAGCTCGCTGCCATCAACATCTGGCTACGAGCCCTTGCCAACACCACTTTCTAAACACGGCCTAGCGGCGCCCGCCGGCGGCGGCGACCAGCGGTGTTCACCGGCGGCGTCCATCAAGGGGCGCGAACCGCCGATACTCGCGCGCGCTCGGGGGTGCCGGGCCGGTAGCCTCGGGTCTGTGATTGACCTGCGAGCTCTTCGAGAGGATCCCGAGCGGCTGCGCGCCTCGCAGCGCGCCCGAGGTGAGGATGACGCCGTCGTCGACCGGCTGATCGACCTGGACGGGAGGCGCCGCTCGGCGCTGACCTCGTTCGAGCAGCTCAGGGCGGAGCAGAAGAGTTTCGGCAAGTCGGTGTCCAAGGCGCAGGGCGACGAGCGGCAGGCGCTGCTCGCCCGCGCCAAGGAGCTGGCGCAGCAGGTGAAGGAGCGCGAGGCGGAGGCCGACCGGCTCGGCGAGGAGCTCGACGCGCTGCTCAAGGGCGTCCCCAACCTCATCGAGGAGGGCGCCCCGCCCGGCGGCGAGCAGGACTACGTCGTCCTGGAGCACGTGGGCGAGCCGACGAAGTTCGACTTCGAGCCGAAGGACCACCTGGAACTGGGCGAGAGCCTCGGCGCCATCGACATGGAGCGCGGCGCGAAGGTGTCGGGCGCGCGGTTCTACTACCTGACGGGCGTGGGCGCGCGGCTCCAGTACGCGCTGCTCAACCTCGCCATGGAGCAGGCCGTCGCGAGCGGGTTCACGCCGATGTACCCGCCGGTCCTGGTGAAGCCGGAGGCGATGGAGGGCACCGGGTTCCTCGGCGCGCACGCCGCCGAGGTGTACCAGCTCCCGCAGGACGAGCTGTACCTCGTCGGGACGTCGGAGGTGCCGCTCGCCGCGTACCACATGAACGAGATCCTCGACGAGCTGCCGCGGCGGTACGTCGCGTGGTCGTCCTGCTTCCGCCGCGAGGCCGGCTCCTACGGCAAGGACACGCGCGGCATCATCCGCGTCCACCAGTTCGACAAGGTGGAGATGTTCTCCTACTGCGACCCGGCCGACTCCCACGCCGAGCACCTGCGGCTGCTGGAGTGGGAGAAGGAGATGCTCGCCAAGGTCGAGATCCCGTACCGGGTGATCGACGTGGCGGCGGGCGACCTCGGGTCCAGTGCGGCCCGCAAGTACGACTGCGAGGCCTGGGTGCCGACGCAGAACACCTACCGCGAGGTCACCTCGACGTCCAACTGCACCGAGTTCCAGGCGCGGCGCCTGGCGGTGCGGTACCGCGACGCCGACGGCAAGAACCAGCCGGTGGCGACGCTGAACGGGACGCTCGCGACGACGCGCTGGATGGTCGCGATCCTGGAGAACCACCAGCAGGCCGACGGTTCGGTGCGCGTCCCGAAGGCGCTGCAGAAGTTCCTGGGCCTGGAGGTCCTGGAGCCGGTCAAGCGCTGAACGCTCGTTGAACGGGGCCCGTCCTGGCTGGGACGGGCCCCGTTCGCTTCTCCCGGGGCCAGAGGCGGCGGCCGGGCCTGTCATGCCCCTGGCCTAGGGTGTGTCCCATCTGCCCAGGAAGGTGACATGACTGAGTCTTCGCCGCGCGTGATCGCCACCGACCTCGACGGCACGATCGTGCGCTCCGACGGCACGATCTCCGCCCGGACCGTCGCAGCCCTCGCCCGGGTCGAGCGGGCCGGGGCGATGCTCGTCATGGTCACCGGGCGGCCGCCGCGCTGGATGACGGAGATCGCCGCGGCCGTCGACCACCGCGGCGTCGCGATCTGCGCCAACGGGGCCGTCCTCTACGACCTGCACACCGAGACCGTCCTGCGGGCCAACGAGATCCCGCCGGACGTGCTCGCCGAGGCGATCGGGCGGCTGCGCGGCGTCTCGCCCGAGCTGCGGTTCGCGGTGGAGTACCCGACCGGGTTCGTGTTCGAGGCCAGCTACAACCTCGGCCGCTGGGACGCGGCGGCGCTCGGCGGCCGTCCCGTCGACGACGCGGAGCTGGTCAGCCGGGGCGGCACCAAGCTGCTCGCGTTCCACCCGGCCGCCGACCCCGACGCGCTCTCGGAGAAGGCGGTCGAGGCCGTCGGCGACCTCGTGACCGTGACGCACTCCTCCGGGCGCGGGCTGCTGGAGATGAGCGCGCTGGGCGTCACCAAGGCCAGCGCCCTGGCGGCCCTCTGCACCGAGCGCGGCATCACGGCGGGGGACGTCACCGCGTTCGGCGACATGCCCAACGACCTGCCGATGCTCACCTGGGCGGGCACGTCCTACGGGGTCGCGAACGCGCACCCGCTCGTGCTCGCCGCCGTGTCGCACAAGACGTCCCGCAACGACGACGACGGCGTGGCCGAGGTCCTGGAACGCCTCTTCCCATAGGAACGGCCGCACCCCGTTGCGGAGTGCGGCCGGAGCCCGAGTCTCGCCGGGAGGTTCGGGAGGTTACAGGTAGGGGCCGGACGAGCGCTGCCCGGGCTTGGGGTCTTCCTCGACGCCGGGGGGCATCATCCCCGCGGGCAGGGCGCGCCGCATCTGCTCCAGCTGGGCCCGCGCCGCCATCTGCTGGGCGAACAGCGTCGTCTGGATGCCGTGGAACAGGCCCTCCAGCCAGCCGACGAGCTGCGCCTGCGCGATCCGCAGCTCAGCCTCGCTCGGCACGGAGCCCTCGGCGAACGGCAGCGACAGCCGCTCCAGCTCCGCGACCAGCTCGGGGGCGAGGCCGTCCTCCAGCTCCTTGATGGACGACTGGTGGATCTCCCGCAGCCGGGCCCGGCTCGCCTCGTCCAGCGGGGCGGCCTTGACCTCCTCCAGCAGCTGCCGGATCATCCCGCCGATCCGCATGACCTTCGCCGGCTGCTCGACCATCTCGGTCACCGACCTGCCCTCGGACTCGCCGTCGCCGGCGCCCTCGACGGCGATACCGTTCGGGCCGACGACGAGCACCTGGGGCTCGTGTTCCGACTGCTTCTTCGAAGGCTCGCTCATAAACTCCACATCCTCACACGGTCAGCAGGATCTTGCCGACGTGACCGCTCTCTTCCATCAGCCGGTGCGCGCGCGCCGCCTCGGCCATGGGGATCCGCCGGTCGACGACCGTCCGGATCCGTCCCGACTCCAGCAGCGGCCACACGTGCTCCCGGACCTCCGCCACGATCTCCGCCTTCTCCTCCAACGGACGGGCCCGCAGAGTCGTGGCGTGCACGAGCGCCCGCTTGCGCAGCAGCATGCCGATGTCCAGCTCGGCCTTCGCGCCGCCCTGCAGCCCGATCACCATCAGCCGTCCACCGGTGGCGAGGGCGTCGACGTTCCGCTTCAGGTACTTGGCGCCGATGAGGTCGAGGATCACGTCGTAGGGGCCGCTCTCGACGAAGTCGTCCTCGCGGTAGTTCACCGCGGCGTCCGCGCCCAGCTCCCGGCACCTCTCGGCCTTCTCCGGGCTGCCCACCGTCGTCACCACCCGCGCCCCGCGCGCCTTGGCGAGCTGGATGGCGAACGTCCCGATGCCGCTGCCGCCGCCGTGGACGAGCAGGGTCTCTCCCTCGCGCAGCGCGGCCAGCATGAACACGTTCGACCACACCGTGCACGCCACCTCGGGGAGCCCGGCCGCCTCCACGACGTCCACGCCGCGCGGCACCGGGAGCACCTGCGAGGCCGGGACCGCGACGCGTTCGGCGTAGCCTCCGCCGCCGAGCAGCGCGCACACCTCGTCGCCGACGGACGGCCCGGCCACGCCCTCGCCCAGCTCGGCGATCCGGCCGGACACCTCGAGGCCCGGGTACGGGGGAGCGTCCGAGGGCGGCGGGTAGAAGCCCTTGCGCTGCATGACGTCCGCCCGGTTGACGGCGCCGGCCACCACGTCGATCAGGACCTCGCCCGGCTTCGGTGCCGGATCCGGTACCCGCGTCCATTCCAGGACGTCGGGTTCGCCCGGTTCGCGAATCACGATGGCATGCATACCGGTCACGCTACCGGGCGCGTCCAACCCCGCCCCGGACCGCCGCCGCGCCAATGTCGATCTGCGCGCGGGATGCCCGCTGTTGACGCACCGGTATCCTGCGTGGGGGCCTTTTTGCCCGCCTGCACCGTGTAAATCATCAGAGGCGTGCCCTAGGGGGAAGAACGGTGGCGAGGAACGAGCACGACGGGCGCTCTTTGGAGGAGCGGCTGGCCTCTCTGGACGCGATGAGCGGAGACAAGACGGGACCGTCCCCCGCCCCCGAGGGCGCACAGCCGCCGCAGGGTGAGGAAGAGCAGGAGAGCGCGCCGCCCGCTGCCGAGGAGCCCGCCGCCGAGCCGCCCGCCGCCGGGCCGCAGGCCGAGCAGACCGACCCGAACGCCAACCCCTGGCTCGCCGCACCGCCCCCCTACCAGGGAGCCCCGGAGAACTTCGGCCCGCCGCAGCCGCCGCCTTACGAGGGCGGGCCGATGCCGCAGCCGTTCGACGGCGGCATGCTCCCGCCGCCGTACGCCGCGGGCGGGTACCAGCCGTCCCCGTACGACGCCAACGGCAACGCGGCCCCGCCCCTCGACCAGCTTCCGCCCTACCCGGCCGACCAGTTCGGCCGGGCGGACGCGCCCGGCCAGGGCTACCAGCCCATCGACCCCGCGACGGGCCGGCCCTACCCGCAGGACACGGACGACTCGGGCCGCCCCTACGTCCCCTTCGACCCGGCCACGGGCCGCCCCATCCCACCCGACCAGCAGTACCCGCCGGTCGACCCCGCCACGGGCCAGCCGCTCCAGCCCGGCCCGAACGCGGGCGGCCAGCTGTTCCCCCCGGTGGACCCGGCCACGGGCCAGCCCCTCCAGCCGGGACCGAACGCGCCCGGCCAGCCCTTCCCGCCGGTCGACCCTGCCACCGGCCAGCCGTTCCCGCCGGTCGACCCGGCCACGGGTCAGCCGTTCGCCCCGGACCCGAACGCGGGCGGTCAGCCTTACCCGCCGGTCGACCCTGCCACCGGGCAGCCGTTCCAACCGGGCCCACACGCGGAGGGCCAGCCGTTCCCGCCGGTCGATCCGGTCACCGGCCAGCCCTACGCGCAGGACCCGAACGCGGGCGGTCAGCCGTACCCGCCGGTCGACCCCGCCACCGGGCAGCCGTTCCAGCCGGGCCCGAACCCGGAGGGGCAAGCGTTCCCGCCGGTCGACCCCGCCACCGGCCAGCCGCTCCAGCCCGGCCCGAACGCGGGCGGTCAGCCCTTCCCACCGGTCGACCCGAGCACCGGCCAGCCCTACGCGCCCGACCCCAACGCCGCAGGTCAGCCCTTCCCGCCGGTCGATCCGGCGACCGGGCAGCCCTTCCAGCCGGGCCCGAACGCGCCCGGCCAGCCGTACCCCCCGGTCGATCCGGCCACCGGCCAGCCCTACGCGCAGGACCCCAACGCGGGCGGCCAGCCTTACCCGCCGGTCGACCCGAACACCGGGCAGCCCTACGCGCCCCCGGTCGACCCCAACACCGGCCACCCGTACCCGCCGCAGGGCTACGGGTATCCGGCTGCGCCGCCGCAGGGGCAGGGGCAGTACCCGCAGGCGCTCGGCCAGATGATGCAGCAGGGCCAGCCCCAGCAGCAGGAGCCGCAGAGCGGCGACTCCCTCAGCTCGGAGAACCTGCTCGGCGAGCGCCGCATCGCGCCGTCGTCCGGCTGGCGGCGCGCGGTGTACAAGGCGACCGCGGGCAGCATCCACCCGGGCGAGTCGCAGGGCGACCTGCGCCGCAAGGACCTGATCGCGCGGGCGCGCACCGCCGTGGCGGGCGGGCACCACCGGGTGGCCGTCATGTCCCTGAAGGGCGGCGTCGGCAAGACGACCACGACCACCGGCCTCGGCTCGATGCTGGGCTCGCTGCGCGGCGACCGCGTCATCGCGGTGGACGCCAACCCCGACCGCGGGACGCTCTCGGACAAGGTCCGGCTGGAGACCGCCGCGACCGTCCGGGACCTGCTCAACAACCGCGAGCAGATCCACCGGTACGCCGACGTCCGCGCGTTCACCTCGCAGAACGAGGCGCGCCTGGAGATCCTCGCGTCCGACCGCGACCCGGCGGTCAGCGAGGCGTTCAGCGCCGAGGACTACGCCGCCGTCGCCGTCGTCTTGGAGCAGTACTACTCGGTCTGCATCACCGACTGCGGCACCGGGCTGCTGCACTCGGCGATGGCGGGCGTGCTGAGCCTGGCCGACCAGCTCGTCCTGGTCAGCTCCCCGTCGGTGGACGGCGCCCGGTCCGCGAGCGCGACCCTCGACTGGCTGGAGGCGCACGACCACGGGCACCTGGTGCGCAACGGCGTCGTCGTCCTGTCGATGGTCCGCAACCGCACCCGCAGCCAGGTCGACCTGGACAAGCTCCAGGCGCACTTCGAGAGCCGCTGCCGCGCCGTCGTCCGCATCCCCTACGACGACCACCTGGAGGAGGGTGCCGAGGTCGAGCTGGAGCAGCTCGCCCCCGCGACCCGCGAGGCGTATCTGACGCTCGCCGCCGTGGTGGGCGACGGCTTCGCCTTCCAGCGCCCGCAGACCTGACCTGCACTACCGTTGCCATCTGTGACGGACGACGACGGTTTGTACGTCGGGAAGGCGGCGCCCGACGCGGCCACCGACCGCGGCTGGCTGCTCGGGCACTTCAAGCCGCCCGGCGACCTGCGGCACAGCGCCGAGGTCGAGATCAAGTGGGGCGTCCACCCGAAGGGCGAGCGCCGCGCCGCCTGGACCGACGGCGAGAAGCGCACCGCCCTGCTCGTGCTGATCAGCGGCCGCTTCCGGCTGGAGTTCCCCGGCCGCGACGTCGTCCTCGCCGAGCAGGGCGACTACGTGGTGTGGGGACGCGGCGTCGACCACTCGTGGGAGGCCGAGGAGGAGTCCGTGGTGCTGACCGTCCGCTGGCCGTCCATCCCCGGCTACCGCGTCCCGTAGACCGGGGTCGCCATATGCGGTCGAACCCAGCCGTCCCCGCCCGCTATCGTTGGCGATGACCCGCCGCGAGGCGGTCACCTGGAGAGTTCGCATAGTGGACTAGTGCAGGCGCCTTGAAAGCGCCCAGGGCTGGGGACAGTCCTCGTGGGTTCGAATCCCACACTCTCCGCCATATCGCGCAGGGGCGACCCCTGGAACGCTCGTCCGGAGTCGGGCATGGATTGGCTCTCGTGGGGAAACGGCCCGACTCGGGGGGAAGGGTTCCGTTACCCTCTTCGGCATGTCGCAGACACCGCAGGACCCTGCAGGCACGACGCACCAGTTCCAGAACTTCGCCAGCCAGGCGCAGCCGGAGAAGTCCGGGCCGAACATCGGCCTGATCGTCGGCATCGTCGCGGTGGTGGCCGTCGTGGCGATCCTCGTGGTCGCCCTCATGATGATGTGACGCCCGAACGGCCGAGGGGCCCGGCACCGGCCGCCACGCGGGGCCGGTGCCGGGCCCCTCAGAGTTTGCCTCCGACCACGACCACCCGGTGATCGCCGAGTACCCGAGCGAGATCGGCCAGGAAGCGGGGGGCGAACTCGGGCCAGTTCCAGAACTGGAAGCCGAGGTATCCGAAGGCGTAGTAGTCGCCGTCCCAACGCCATGCGGTGAGGTCGGAGCTCTGCTCGCATGACGGGCACCTGGCCTTCGCCTCTCCGGTCGCGTCCCACGCCCTGATGGCTTCGCCGAAGGCCGTGCTCGCCTCCTCTATCGGCTCCCACGTCTCGGTGTAGAACCATGTCCGGACGGCGCACCGCGGGCAGATCGCGTACCGCGCGTCGCCCTGTCCGCCCAGGAAGACCCTCCGGCCCGTCTTGACGTCGAGACCGTCCGTCGGCTTCCAATCCGGCTCCAGGACGGCCTTCGCCCATCTCTCACCTGGCGGGTGGCCCGTCGGCGCTCCGAGCACGCAGTCCGTGCGCTCGGCGCGAACGATCTCCTCGCGGACGAGCCAGTCGAGTGCCCGGGCGCCGGCGTCGGCGGCTCCGGTCGCCGTGGCATCGAGGTCGACGATGATCTGGAAGTGATCGCCCATGGCGGGACGATAGCTCCGCCCCCGACAGCGGCCGGTGCCCGGCCTCTCGGACTAGCGGCCGGAGCTGGAGAAGTGCTGGTAGTCCTTGGCGCCTGACCAGGTGCCGCCCCAGCTCCAGCCGATCGAGGCGAACGCCTTGACGACCTTGTCGCCGGCGTGGATGACGCCCGGGTCGTCGTTCTCGCGGTTCTTGTACTTGACGCAGTCCTTGTGCGCGACGCGCCCGTCCGCGTAGACGTACGGGTTCTGGCACGGGTTGATGTCGACCGCGAGACCGTAGGCGTGGTTGGAGAACGAGGTCGACCCGGTCGCCTGGCGGCAGTTGAACGCCGAGGTGTTGTTCGCCTCGATCGAGTCGAAGTCGCTGCCCTTGTACTTGTCGACCGGCTCCATGCGCTCGATCGGGTAGCGCATGGCGTACAGCTTCTTGAAGACCTTGACCAGGTCCCCGGCCTCTTTCGCGTTGACGACGAGCCGTCCGCCGGTGTGCGGCTTGTCGTCCATCCCCCAGTAGGTCATCTCGATCATCCGGAGACCGGACGGGGAGACCGGGCAGCCGCGCCGCCACGAGTACTTGAGGTCCCCGGCCTTCACCTTCTTGATCTCGGCCTGGAAGCCCTGCTTGCTCGGGAACGGCGACGGGGTGTTCGGAGCGGACGCGGTCGGCGGTGTCGCCGGCGGCGCCGACGCGCCCCGGTCGTCGTCGCCGCGGCCACATCCGGCCGCGGCGAACGGCACGGCCGCCAGCGCGGCGAGGAAAGTCGCGGTCCCTATAGCCCCTCTACCTGGCATCTTTGCAGCATACGCAGGTCACACGGTGTGCGTGCCGGGCCGGGTGTTCGCTACGGTGCGTTTGAAGGCGCGCCCGCCGGAAAAGGGCCGGGACGGACGGGCCGTGATCCTCAAGAGAGTCGCCGGGCAGGTCGCCCGGTCGGCGTCCGGTCCCAGGGAGCCGGGATGGCGGAACCTCAGGAGAGGGACCTCCCAAGCCTCGAAGACGAGATCTTCGCGGTCGCGCACAGCGTGGAGGTCGAGCAGGCGGCGCATGTGCGGCCGCGTCTGCAGACGGAGCGTGCGCAGCTCGCCGCGGAGCGTGCGCGGGAGTTCCTCGGCAGGGACGTCAAGGCGCTGGCGGCCGGCGCGGCGGCGTTCGTGTTCGTCGACGCCGTGATGATGTACCCGCCGCTGATGATGAGCCGCCGGCCCAGCCTGCTGCCGCAGTTCGTGACGCTGCTGGTGCTGGCGTTCGGGCTCGGCGGCCTGCTCGTGTGGAAGGTCGGCGGGCGGTGGCGCACGTTCGGCCACGGGATGATGCTCGCCTGGGGCCTGCTGACCCTGCTGTCCGTCGGGTTCCTGACCGGCGTGACCGCCCCGCTCTAGGACGGGCCGCCGAGCCGCTTGAGGACGATGCCGAACGCGCGCCCGATGGCCTCCAGGTCCTGGGGCTCGATCACGTCGATGAAATACGTGCGTACTACCTCGACGTGGTCGCGGGCGGCGCGGTCGAGCGTCGCGAAGCCCTCGTCGGTCAGGTGCGCGTAGACGCCGCGCTTGTCGTTGGGGCAGCTGTCGCGCTTGACGAGGCCCTTGGCCTCCAGGCGGGAGCAGGTGTGGGAGAGCCGGCTGCGCGACTGGCTGGCGTTCTCGGCCAGTTCGGCCATCCGCAGCCGCCGCTCGGGCGCCTCCGACAGCCGGACGAGAATCTCGTACTCGGAGTTCGACAGGCCGTGCTTGGTCTTGAGGTCGCGGTCCATCATCTCGGCCAGCCGGACGCTGCCGTCCACGTATGCCCGCCAATCGCGCTGCTGGGTGGCATCGAGCCAGCGAGGTTCGCTCATGGTCCGAGTATAGTGCATCTGTTGAAGATTCAACTAATAACCGCTATGTCCAGGCTACCAGGACGGGCCCGCCCGTCGAGGAAATAGTTGAAGCATCAACTGCGTTGCAGGGGACATGCTCCGCCCGACCACGGACGGGCACCCGGACGAGGGGAGAACCCCATGCCTGCCGTGATGGCCGACCCGCTGACCCTGCCCCGCCTGCCGCTGCTCCCGCAGGACGGCACCGACTGGCGCCGCGTCGCCAAGGTCGTGACCGCCCAGCGCCACCTCGAGGGCGAGGGCTTCCAGGTCAGGCGCCCGTTCCCGGGCATCGACCTGTCCCTGGCCGACCCGTTCCTCCTCCTCGACCACATGGGCGCCGTCGAGTACGCGCCGGGCGAGGCGAAGGGCACCCCCTGGCACCCGCACCGGGGCTTCGAGACCGTCACCTACATCATCGACGGAGCGTTCCAGCACCAGGACACCACCGGTGGCGGCGGCCTCATCGCCGACGGCGGCACCCAGTGGATGACGGCGGCGTCCGGCATCCAGCACATCGAGCAGCCGCCGCCCGAGCTGGTCGCCAAGGGCGGTCTGTTCCACGGCATCCAGCTCTGGGTCAACCTGCCGCGCGCACAGAAGTGGGTCCCGCCGCGCTACCAGGACATCGAGGCCCGCGACGTCAAGCTGCTCGCCGCGGACGACGGCTCGTCCCTCGTGCGCGTCATCGCCGGTTCGGTCGCCGGCTACGACGGCCCCGGCGTGACCTACACGCCGATCAACTACCTGCACGCGACCGTCGCGCCCGGCGCGCGCCTGGCGCTGCCCTGGCCGCGCGACTTCAACGCGCTGGTGTACGTGCTGTCCGGCCGCGGCACGGCCGGCGTCGAAGAGGTCGCGCTGGACGAGGGCCAGCTCGCCGTGTTCGCCGGTTCGCACCACAAGGGGGACGGGGACGGCCTCGTCGTCCGCGCCGCCGACAGCCAGCCGACGGCCAGCGCCGCGGGCTGGGAGATCCTCATCCTCGGCGGCCTCCCGATCCGGGAGCCGATCGCCCGGTACGGCCCGTTCGTGATGAACACCCGCGACGAGATCGTCCAGGCGTTCGAGGACTTCCAGGCCGGTCGCATGGGCACCGTGCCCGCCGAGAAGGTCCCCCACCTGTCCGAGGCGGACGAGCCCCTGGCCTGACCGTCCCGGATGCCCGACACCCGGCCGCGGGGGTGGTGCCCGCGGCCGGGGCCGTCTCGCGCGTTCGCGTGACGGGGGAGAGGCCATGCGCTACTGTGTTCGAACGGTCGAACAGAAGTTCGACCACCCTGTTCGACCGCGCTCGCCCGGGAGGCGACATGGTGGCGACCATGGCCACACGGGGGCCCGACGGCTCCGCGCGCTGCGGGCGGCGGCGTGACCACGCGACACGCCGCAGTGTTTTCTACGCAAATCTACGGCCGCAGCTATATCGCCTCATAGAGTCCGAGAGCGTGGACCCCGTGCGGAACCCCTATGCCCCGGGCGCCGGGCAGCGCCCGCCCGAGCTGGCCGGCCGCGACCGCGAGCTCCGGCAGTTCGAGGTGGTGCTCGAACGAGTGGCCCGCGGCCGTCCCGAGCGCAGCATGATCGTCACCGGGTTGCGCGGGGTGGGCAAGACCGTGCTGCTCAACGCGTTCCGCTCGCAGGCGATCCAGCGGCTGTGGGGGACGGGGAAGATCGAGGCCCGTCCCGACCAGTCGATCCGCCGCCCGGTGGCCTCGGCGCTGCACCGGGCCGTCCGTGAGCTGGCGCCCCGGCACCGCGCGCCCGACCGCATCGAGGAGTTCCTCGGCGTGCTCAAGGCGTTCGCGCAGGCGGGCCCCGAGCCGTCCGGCAAGGCCAAGGCGCGGGCGCACCGCTGGCAGCCCGGCATCGACGTGCCCGCCGCGCGGGGGCGCGCCGACTCCGGCGACCTGGAGATCGACCTCACCGAGCTGTTCGTCGACGCCGCGTCCGTCGCGACCGATGTCGGCGTGGGCATCGCCCTGTTCGTCGACGAGATGCAGGACATCCCCGCCGACGACGTGTCCGCGCTGTGCGCCGCCTGCCACGAGCTGTCGCAGGTCGGCGGCCCGCTGATCGTGGTGGGTGCGGGCCTGCCCCACCTGCCGGCCGTCCTGTCGGCGAGCAAGTCCTACTCGGAGCGGCTCTTCCGGTACGCCCGCATCGACCGGCTCGACCGCGAGTCGGCCGACGTCGCGCTGCTGGCCCCCGCCGAGCGCGAGGACGTCACCTTCACCAAGGACGCCCTCGACGCGCTGTACGGCGCGGCCGACGGCTACCCCTACTTCGTCCAGGCGTACGCCAAGGTCGTCTGGGACGTCGCCCCCGACAGCCCCATCACCGCCGACGACATCAAGGTCGCCGCGCCGGAGGCGGAGAGCGAGCTCGCCGTCGGCTTCTTCGGCAGCCGCTACGAGCGCGCCACCCCCGCCGAGCGCGACTACATGCGCGCCATGGCCATGCTCGGCGACGACCCGGTGCCCACGGCGGCCGTCGCCGACGAGCTGGGCCGCAAGCCGTCCAGCCTGTCGCCGGCCCGCGACGGGCTGATCAAGAAGGGCCTCATCTACAGCGCCGAACGCGGCATGGTCGCGTTCACCGTCCCGCACTTCGGCAAGTTCCTCCGCTCCCAGCCCGGCTGATCTGTCCACCTATCGCGCTCTCTAGCGGAAACGCTAGAGAGCGGTAGACGGCTACATCGAGACCGCGTCGTCCGGTGAATATCCGGCTCTCTAGTGATGAGCGTAGAGAGCCATAGATTTCGCTCGCCCATCCTCTGGGCTTGTCTATGCGTTTCTAGAATTATTTCTAGAGATCGCTAGAGAACGGCAGAAGAGGAGGGCAGGTGTCGTCGGGGCGACATGGGTAGGAGCCCCGTCGCGGGCCCATGGACCGGGCGCGCGAAGCCGAAGTCGGGGAGAGACCATGGCAGATCGATTCCGCGCCCAGGACCACGACAACGAGTACGGCGGCCTCGACGACCTCATCGCCGAAGACGAGTACGCCTCCGAGGAGACGTACGGCGGAGAGGAAGAGTACGGCGGCGTCCATCAGCACGGCGGCCACGACGACATGTCCATGCACGACGAGGAGGCGATGCAGCAGGAGCAGGGGGGCTTGCCCCCGCGCGCGGACGGCGACGACCTCTCGGCCGACGACTTCTCCTCCGAACTGGAAGACGACTTTCCCTCCGACTTGGACGAGGACGAGTCCGAAAGCACATGGTGAGAACGCCTGACCCGCGGGCCCGATCGTGAGCCGTCGGCGGCGCATCGCGTGTTGCCGGGCTCGACCAGGTGGGTAGGAGTCCTCTGGCGACCCGCGACGGGCATCTGGACGATGCCAGGGGAACCCATGCCAGTGCGACACCGGCCCCGCGATCCCGAGACCGACGACGAACTCCTGCGCGAGGACGAGTTGGCCGCCTCGATCCTCGGCTACGACGAGTCCGCGATGCGGCAGGACCAGGGCGGCCGCCCGCCGGAGTCCGGCTCGGAGAACCAGTACATGATCAAACTGCGGGAAGTGCTGCACGCCCGGACCAGGCGGCTCCTCTTCCGCCGTGCCCGCGGCGGCGCCGCACAGCAGTTCTGACGGCCGCGACGGGCTGAAGGGCAGCGCCGTACCGGCCCGGCCGATGGATCTCTAACCGACTATTGGACGCGTCCAAGAATCGGCTGGACGGACGCAGAGACCTCGGGCGACGACGCCGCGACCACCGCCGATCGGACGGCCCGGCTCCGCTCCGAGGTCGACACCGCGAACACGATCTCCACGTCCCGCTCGCCCACCCGGCCGGGGAAGGCCACGAACCGCCAGCAGCCCTCCCGCCACACGTCCAGCGGCACGGCGCTCCCGATCGCGTTCTCGTGCTCGGCCCACGCCGGGCTCGCGTACAGCCTCGCGTACGTCTCCCGCACCGGGCTGCGGCGCCGATCGCAGGGAACGCCCTTACGGGGCAGCCCGGGCCGCCCGGCCAGCACCGCCAGCTCCGGGGACAGCGCCAAGAACAGCACGAGCTCCACCGCGAACAGCAGGCCCACCTGCGCGGGAACGTCCCGCAGCACCTCCACGCCCGCGTGCGGCGCGCCGAGCGAGACGACGGCCGCGCAGGTGAACAGCATCGCCCGCAGCACGCTGCGCCGGTCCACCTTCTTGCTGCTCAGCGCGCCGAAGCAGCCGCAGCCGGCGTCCGGCCTGCGCACCCGCAGTTCGCCGACCACCCAGGTCGCGGCGGCGAACGCCACCGTCGTCGCCAGCCGGACCGACAGGTGCGAGGTCACCAGCAGCGCGAGGCCGAGCGCGCCCTCCCCGATGCCGAGCCCGACCGTCATCCCGCGGCTGCGCCGCAGCGCCGACAGCCGCGCGTGCCCGGCCGGCACCGGCACGCCGTGCACGTGGTCGGGCGCCTCCGCCGCCCGCTCCCGGACCGTCAGCTTCGCCAGGCACGCCGCCAGCAGCACCGCCGCCAGCAGCAGGACCTGCGTGTTCTGGATCGCCGTCACCATGGCCCCTCCCTCACCCCCGGCCGGACGGCCGCGTTGAAGCAGCCCGCCGCCAGGTCGCCGCCGAGCCCGGCGAAGGCGGCCGGGGTCAGCTCGACGATCCGCCCCCGCGGCGACGCCTCGCAGTCCACGCACCGGTCGCAGAACAGGGCCGCCGTGCAGCCGCACTCGATCACCGGCACCCGCGCCGACCGCCCCCCGCACTCGTTACGCACGACGACCTCGCTGCCGAGCGACAGGTACGGCATCGGCACGCAGCCGGACGGGGCGTCCGCACAACCCCCGGCGTCCCCCTCCGCGTCGACCGCCGGGTAGGACGCCCCGTCCCGCCACTCCCCCTCCACGCCCCCGAACCAGGTCGCCGTCCCGCGCAGCACCTCCGGCACCGGCGCGGCCGCCTCGGGCGCGGCGAGGTCGGCGGCCCGGTAGCCGGGCTGCGACGTGCCCGGACGCACCGCCCGAGGGCCGCCGGGCGACCGCACGCAGATCACGTCGATGAGGTAGCCGGGCTCCAGCCGCGGATGCCGGACCAGCACCAGGCCGAGGGCGGACGGCGCGATCTCCACGCGGGCGCGCCCGCGGTGCGGCCCCATGTCCACCTCCACGCCGTCCCGCCCGCTCGCGAGGATCGTCCCGCTGACCCGGCCGATGCCCACCCAGATCCGGTCGGCGCGGCCGCCGTCCGTCCGCCGCACGACGACGGACCTGCCCGGCCGCAGCGCGGCGGGGCCCCCGCGCCCGCCGTGCCAGATCGCGGTGTCGCCGCTCATCGCGATGCGGGTCTCGGCGCCCTCCGCGCCGCCCTCGCCCAGCACGAGCAGGTGCGGGCTCGCGTCCAGCACGACCCCGCTCACCCCCCGCGCGAGACCACCCGTCTCCGGACGTTCGGTTTCCCCGAACAGCGCCCGGCGGTGCGCAGCCCGGCGGAGGTGGGTCGTCGGCATCGCGGCGCTCCGGGGTCGATGATCGTCACGCAGGGCGACGGGTTGGGACAGTGAGTCAAGGGTCACGTGCCGTGACCCCGGCTGTCGACGGATTTGTCGCGATAAGTCAGCTGGTGGAGGACGTTTGATCTACCTCGGCTAAAGAATGTGAACTGGTTGACCCGGATATGTGGTTGTAGTAGGCCCGTAATGACGGCGGGCATGCGATCGTCGTTGTACCGGGAGTCGGCGCGGCTCCCCAGCCCCTGGTCCGGTGGTGGTGTGAACGCGACGCGGCACGAGGAGTTCCGCGCGTACGTGGCGGAACGCGGCCCCGTCCTGCTCAGGCAGGCGAAGCAGCTCACCAGCGACCGCACCGAGGCCGAGGACCTCCTCCAGGCCGCCCTCGCCAAGACCTACCTCGCCTGGGACCGCATCGAGGACCGCTCCGCCGTGGACGGCTACGTCCGCCGAGCCATGGTCAACACCCAGATCTCCTGGTGGCGCCGCCGCAAGCTGGAGGTCTACCCCACCGACCAGCTCCCCGACCGCCCCGTCGCGGACCACACCGACCGCAGCGAGATGCGCGACGCCCTGGGCCGCGCCCTCCGCCGCCTCCCCGAACGCCAGCGCCTCGCCGTGATGCTCCGCTACTACGAGGACATGTCCGAACGGGAGATCGCCGAGGTCCTGGGCGTCAGCGTGGGCACCGTCAAGTCCACCGTCTCCCGAGCCATGACCCGCCTCCGCGAGCTCTATTAGCCCAGGGGGCTGTGTCTTCCCAGGGGGGCGACCCCCTGGAACCCCCGTTACGAGCCGGGCGATCCTCACGACACGGCTGAGGTCGCCGTGCCCGTGGGGGTCGGCGTCGTGTCGCTCCGGTCGCCCGGCTCGGCGGGCATGCGCGTTGCGCTCGCTGCGCTCGCTCCACGCGCCTGCCCGCGGCCCGGTTGGGCTTTAGTCCAAGAGGGTTGCTTGTGCCCGTTCGGCGCTCTTGGATGGGGACAAAACGACCCACTCTTGGAGGGGAAGCCGAGCCCCGGGCGCGGGTCGGGCGGCCGTAAGGCGCTCTGGCGCCTGGAGGCCGCACGACCCGCCGAGCCGGGTGACCGCAGCGACACGACAACAACCCGCACGGGCACAACCCACCAGCACCGTGGCGTGAGGATCGCCCGGCTCGCAACGGGGGGTTCCAGGGGGGTCGCTCCCCCTGGGCGGCGCAGCGTGAGGATCGCCCGGCTCGTAACGGGGGTTCCAGGGGGTCGCCCCCCTGGGAGAAAGGGCGTATGCCGTGTGGAGCACGATGCAGGACTTTCCGCTGACCATCACGACGATCATGCGCTACGGGGCCCAGGTCTTCGGGGACGCCGAGGTGTCCACGTGGACGGGGGGCGGGACGCGCCGCCGCACGTATGCCGAGGTGGGTGAGCGCGCCGCGCGGCTGGCGGGGGCGCTGCGGGGGCTCGGGGTGGACGGGGACCAGCGCGTCGCCACGTTCATGTGGAACAACACCGAGCACCTGGAGGCGTACCTGGCGGTGCCGTCGATGGGCGCGGTCCTGCACACGCTCAACCTGCGGCTGTTCCCCGACCAGCTCGTCTACATCGCCAACCACGCCGAGGACCGGGTCGTCATCGCGGACGGGTCGCTGATCCCGCTGCTCGCGCCGGTGCTGGCGCGGCTCGAGACCGTCCGGCACGTGGTCGTCGTCGGGGAGGGCGACACCGCGCCGCTGGAGGGCGCGGGCAAGGAATTGCACGGCTACGAGGAGCTGCTCGCGGCGGCGCCGGCGGAGTTCGACTGGCCGGAGATCGACGAGCGGTCCGCCGCCGCGATGTGCTACACGAGCGGGACGACCGGCAACCCCAAGGGGGTCGTGTACTCGCACCGGTCCGCGTACCTGCACTCGATGGCGACGTGCACGGGGAACGCGATGGGGCTGAGCGCGTCCGACGTCGTCCTGCCGGTGGTGCCGATGTTCCACGCGAACGCCTGGGGGCTGCCCTACGCGGCGGTCATGGCGGGCGCGCCGCTGGTCATGCCGGACCGGTTCCTGCAGGCGGAGCCGCTGGTCAGGCTCATCGAGGCCGAGCGTCCGACGATCGCGGGCGCGGTGCCGACGATCTGGTCGGACGTCCTGCGGTACGCGAAGGAGCACGGCTCGGACCTGACCTCGCTGCGGCTCGTCCCGTGCGGCGGTTCGGCGGTGCCCGAGTCGCTGATGCGCGGGTTCGAGGAGATCGGCGTCCGGATCGTGCAGGCGTGGGGGATGACGGAGACCTCGCCGGTCGCGTCGGTCGCGCATCCGCCGCCCGGGGCCGCGGACGAGGACGCGTGGCGGTCGCGCGTCAGCCAGGGCCGCGTCCTCGCCGGGCTGGAGATGCGGATCGTGGGGGACGGCGACGTGGTGCTGCCGAACGACGGGGAGGCCGTCGGCGAGGTCGAGATCCGCGGGCCGTGGATCACCGGCGCCTACCACCTGGACGAGGATCCCGGGAAGTTCCACGACGGCTGGCTGCGCACGGGCGATGTGGGGACGCTGTCCCCGGACGGGTACCTCGTCCTGACCGACCGGGCGAAGGACGTCATCAAGTCGGGCGGCGAGTGGATCTCGTCGGTGGAGCTGGAGAACCACCTCATGGCGCATCCGGACGTCGTGGAGGCGGCCGTGGTCGGGGTGCCCGACGACCGCTGGCAGGAGCGTCCGCTGGCGTCGGTCGTCCTGCGCGAGGGCGCGGAGACCACGGCGGCGGAACTGCGGGAGTTCCTCGCCGGACGGGTGGCGAAGTGGCAGGTTCCGGAGCGCTGGACTTTCATCACCGAAGTGCCGAAGACCAGCGTCGGCAAATTCGATAAAAAGGTGCTCCGGCGGCGCTACGCGGACGGCGATCTGGAGGTGCGGCGCGCCGATTGATTCCGCTCCGCTCACACGGTTCCGGAACCGGCTGAGCGAACGGCTGCTCACGCAGAGGCGCGCTTACTCACCCGGTGTCACGGTACCGCCCATTTCGCCGGATCAAGTGGTGCGACCGGGGCCCGGGGGTGTATGCAAGGTGGGCTGAATGTCCGGATGGCCCCCATGGGGGCAACTCCCACCCGCCGCTGCCGGGAGCGTGAATGCCCAGGTTGTCCACCTCCCCCCACGCAGCCGACCGCCAGTTGGTCAAGGGGCTGAACGAGGGTGACGAGGCGGCCCTGGCCGCGCTCTACGACGAGTACGGCGAGCGCCTCTACGACTACGCGCTGTCGATGTCCGGCGACGAGAAGGCGGCCGCCGACATCGTCCACGACGCGTTCATCGACGCCTGCCGCCGCGCCCCGCGGATGCGCGACCCCCTGTTTCTGAGCTCCTGGCTCTACGGTGCGGCGCGGCGCCGCTGCATCCGCCGGGGCCGCCCGAAGGTGCTGTTCTGGGACCTGGACGGCGAGTTCTCGGACGCCCCTTTCCTGGAGCGTGCCGAAACCGCCGATCCGGCACCCGACCGGCCGCCCTCGGACGAGCTGCACGACCTGCTCCGCGCGTCCCTGTCCCGGCTGGAGCCCGTCGACCAGGAGGTCATGCTCCTGGCGTACCGGCACGGCCTGCGTCCCGTCCGGCTCGGCGCGGCGCTCGGCCTGTCGGGACGGCGGGCCGCGGTGCGGGTGCGCAGGGCGCGCGCCCAGCTCGACGCCGCGCTGCGGAGGGAGATCGACCGGGCGAGGCGGGAGTGCGCCGCCGCGGCGGACGCCGCTGAGGAGTCCCGGTCCGCGGCGATCCCGGTCCTGGCCGCGGCTCGCATCCCGGCCCCCGAGGAGGAGGCGCCCCCGGAGGAGTCGAGCGCCCGGGGTCTGCGGCGGTTCTTCCGCCGCGGAGGCGACGACTCCCCGGTCGACCCCGCGACCGAACTGCACGCCGCCGGCTGCGGCGACTGCCGCGCCCGGGCCGGGGTGACCGCGGCCGCGCTGCTGCGGCAGGCGCCCGCGCCGGTGCTGCCCGCGGCGCTGCGGCACCGCGTCATGCACACCGCGACCGACCCGGAGCTGGCGGGTTACCGCGCCGACATCGCGGCCCGCGGCGGGACGCTGACCCCGTCCGGCCTGCCGAGCCAGCCGGACGTGCCGTCGCCGTTCACGCGCCGGTGGCTGTTCACCGGGGGCGGCATGGCGGGCGCGCTGGCGGCGGCCCTCGTCGTCGCGTTCGTGATGGGGCCCGGCATCGGCGGCGGCACGCTGTCGTGGCCGCCGTTCCGCACGCATCCGCAGCCGTCGATCACGCAGGAGAGGCCGGGGGGCCAGGGGAAGGGCAAGGGAGGCCCGGAAGGGCCGGACGGGGGCGCGCAGGCCCGTCCCGGCCAGCCGCCGCCCCAGCCGCAGACCCATGAGAAGAACCAGGAGAAGCCGGAGGACCCGTCCCAGACGCCGCGGCCCCCGGCGTCCGAGTCGCCGAAGCCCCCCGGCATCCTCGTGGTGAACCCCGCCAAGGTCGAGATGTACGGGACGAAGACCGCGCAGGTCAGCCTGAAGGCGCAGAGCGGTCCCGTGTCCTGGACGGCGATGACGTCGTCGAACCAGCTGATCCTGTCGCAGATGCAGGGCGGCATGCCCGAGGACGGCACGATGCGCCTGACGGTGACGCTGCGCACGGCGCTCATCGGCCTGCCGGGGCAGGGCACGATCACCTTCACCGACTCCGAGGGCTCGCCGCACGAGGTGAAGGTCGTCTGGGGCGCGACGCTCCTCTAGCGGCTCAGTCGCCGTCGGCGGGCCGCTCCCCGAGGTGGTTCCTGATCATTTCGAGGTGGTCGCCGAGCGCCGCCTGGACGCGGGCCTCCATGGCCCGCGCGATGAACGGGTCGACGACCATCTTCACCAGCGGCCGCATCCGGCGGACCACCTCGGCGATCTCGCCCACCTCGTCGCCGTCCGGGACGGGCTGGCGCTCCAGCCGCGCGAACACGTGCTCCTCGACGAGGTTCACGAACCGCCCGGCGATCACGTCGCAGTCGGCGCGGATCTGCCCGGCGATGTCGAGGACGGACTCCAGCGGGATGCCTGCGGCGACGAGTTCGGCGCCGACGTGCAGCAGCCGCGGGCTCGGCACCCGGTACTTGTCGCCCTCCGGCTCGATGAGGCCGAGTTCGATCGTCCGCCGCATGGTCTCCGCGAGCCGCTCGTCGTCCAGGCCCCTGCCGAACCTCTCGACCAGCTCCTCGTAGGTCGCGGTGCCGGGGATCTCGTCCGACCACGGGTCGGTGAGGACCTTCTCCAACCCGAGCACCTCGGCGACGTCCTTGCCGGTCTCCCAGGCGCCCAGCAGGTCCTTGATGATCGCGAAGGTGTAGCCGCGGGCGAGCAGCTTGCCGATCAGCCGGAGCCGCGCCACGTGCGAGTCGTCGTACATGCCGACGCGGCCCTCGAGGCGGGGCGGCGGCAGCAGGCCGCGGTCCTGGTAGGCGCGGATGTTGCGCACCGTGCTGCCCGCCAGCCGCGCCAGCTCGTCGATTCGGTACTCGGCCATGCCCCGTCCGCCGGCTCGTCTCGTGGTGACCGCCGTGATCTTACTCCCGTTCCATTGTTACACCGATCGATGGCACATAGGGTGGCCGCATGGCGGACGACATCGAGGAGACGCTCCTCGGCGGCCCCCTGCGCTACACGCGCAGGGAGGTCGAGGCCCGGGCCGGGGTCTCGGACGACTTCGCGCGCCGCATCTGGCAGGCGCTCGGCTTCCCCGTCCCGCCGGACGACGAGGTCGCCTTCACCGACGGCGACGTGACGGCGCTCCACGAGATCCGCGAGGTCCTGTCCCACGAGCTGGTGGACGAGGAGACGGTGCTCCAGCTCGTCCGCGCCGTCGGCCAGACGATGGGGCGGCTCGCGAGCTGGCTCGGCGACGTGTGGCTCCAGCGCCTGAGCGCCCTGCCGTCCGACGAGCCGGTGACGTCCGACCTGGTCACCGCCGCCCTGGCCGCGACCGAGGAGCTGCGGCCCTCGTTCGAGCGGCTGCTGCTGCACGGCTGGCGCCGCCAGCTCGCCGCCGCCGGGATGCGCGCCGCCGCGTCCACCGCCACGGCGCAGGCCGACCCCGCCGCCGGTGTCGCGCTCCTCGCGGTCGGGTTCGCCGACGTCGTGTCGTTCACCCGGCTGAGCCGCCGCCTCGACGGCGAGGCCCTGGCCGGGTTCGTCGAGCGCTTCGAGTGGTCGGTCACGCACATCGTCGCCGAGTGCGGGGGCCGCGTGGTGAAGACGCTCGGCGACGAGGTCCTGTTCGTCGCGCCCGCCGCCGACGCCGCCGCGGAGATCGGGCTGCGCGTCGCGGAGCGGTTCAACGAGGAACCCGACTTCCCGAAGGTCCGCGTCGGCCTGGCCTACGGCGAGGTGATCCAGCGGTTGGGCGACGTGTTCGGCACGCCCGTCAACATGGCCGCGCGCCTGACGTCCACCGCCTACCCGGGGACGGTCCTGGCCGACGCGGGCCTGGTCTCGGGGCTGCCGTCCGGTCCGTTCGACGCCTCCGGCCTGCGTCCCCGCCCGCTCCAGGGCCTGGGCCGCGTCAGGCCGTATCTGCTGCGCCGCCCCAAGGCCTAGACGCCCCCGTACCTCCCCCGCACCGCCGCCGATCCCTCCGGCGCCGGCAACGTCGCAGGTCAAGCGATGGTTGTGCAATGCAAAATCATGTGTTGCAAATCTGGTGCCGCGCTTGGTGCGCCCCATAACCTCCACGACTACCGGCACGGAAGTCCGGTTACAGGCTTGTTGGGGTGAATGAGGTCCAATGTACGATCTGCTGGTTCGCGGGGGGACGGTGCTGGACGGCACCGGGGCCCCCGGGCGCCGCGCGGACGTCGCCGTCACCGCCGGACGGATCGCCGCGGTCGGCGCCCTTCCCGGCGCGCGGGCGTCCGCCGAGATCGACGCGACCGGCCGGTACGTCATGCCGGGCTTCATCGACACCCACGTCCACGGCGACGCGGCCGTGTTCGACCCCGACGTCCAACTCGCCGCGCTGCGGCAGGGCGTCACCACGTTCGTCCTCGGCCAGGACGGGGTCTCCTACGCGCCCGCCGGCGCCGAGACGCTCCGCTACGTGACCCGCTACTTCGCGCCGGTCAACGGCACGCACCCCGGGCTGGGCGACGGGCCGGTCACCGTCGCGGAACTGCTCGCCGCCTACGACCGGCGCACCCCGCTCAACACCGTCTACCTGCTGCCGCACGGGACGATCCGGCACGGCGGCATGGGGACCGCGCGGCGGGCCCCGGAGCCGGGGGAGCTGGCGGCGATGCGGGCGCTCGTCGAGCGCGGGCTCTCCGAGGGGGCGGCCGGGCTGTCCACCGGGCTGGAGTACGTGCCCGGCGCCCACGCCGAGGCCGCCGAGATCGCGGCGCTGTGCGCGCCGGTCGGCGCGGCCGGGCTCCCCTACGTCACGCACATGCGCGGGTACGAGTCCGCCGCCGCGGCGGCGATGGCGGAGGTCCTGGAGATCGCGCGGGCGGGGGGCGTCGCCCCGCACGTCTCGCACTACCACGGCCCCGGCGACGAGCTGGTCGCGCTCGTGGACGGCGCGCGCGCCGAGGGCATCGACCTGACCTTCGACAACTACCCCTACCTGCGGGGATCCAGCACGCTGACGCTCGTCACGCTGCCGGGCTGGCTCCCCATCGCCGATCTGGACGCCACGCTGGAGGCGCTCGCCGACCCGGCCGTCCGGGAGCGGCTGGAGCGCGACTGGTTCGCGCACCGCCCCGAGGTGTGGCCCCGCATCACGCTCTCGCACGTCCCCGCCGACGAGTACCGGTGGGCGGAGGGCATGAGCCTGCCGGACGCGGCGGAGCGGGCCGGGTCGGCGCCCGGAGCGTTCTGCTGCGACCTGCTCGTCGCGACGCGGCTGGAGGCCGGCTGCGTGTTCGGGCAGCCGCCGACCAACAGCGAGGAGTCGGTGCGGGCGCTGCTGCGGCACCCCGCCCAGACGACCGGCTCCGATGCCATCTACCAGGGCGGGCATCCGCATCCGCGCGGCTGGGGCGCGTTCGCCCGGATGCTCGGGCGGCACGTCCGCGAACTCGGCGACTGGACGTGGGAGCAGGCCGCCGTCCACCTGGCCGGGCGCGCCGCCGACCGGTTCCGGCTCGCCGACCGGGGCCGCGTGGAGACCGGGCGCGCCGCGGACCTCGCCGTCGTCGACCCGGCCGCCGTCACCGACCGCGCCACCTACGAAAGACCCCGGGTGCCCGCCGAAGGCGTCGAGCACGTCGTCGTCAACGGCGTCCCCGTCCTGTCCGGAGGCGTCCTCGCCGACACCGGGACACCGCCGGGACGGGCCCTCACGCCCGCCTGACCTCATCTGCCGGGGAGCACCACATGACGACCAGGCGAAACCGCGGAACCAGTCGTCGTCGCTGCGGCGCGCGCTGGCCGTTCTCGACCACGTCCGCGACCACGCCGACGCGCGCGGGGTGTCGCTGACCCGCATCGCCGACGACCTCGGCATCAGCAAGAGCACCGTGCTGCGGCTCGCGCAGCCGCTCATCGACGGCGACCTGCTCACCCGCGACCGCGAGACCGGCTGGTTCCGGCTCGGGCACGGCGCGCTGCGGCTCGGCCAGGCGTACCTGTCGACGCTGGACATGCGGTCGGTCGCCGCCGATCCGCTGCGCCGCCTCCAGCACGTCGTGGGGGAGACGTGCCACCTCGTCGTCTACGAGGCGCCCGACGTCGTCTACATCGACAAGGTGGAGAACGAGCACAACGTCCGGATGGCGTCCCGCGTCGGGATGCGGATGCCCGCCTACCGGACGGCCGTCGGGAAGGCCATCCTCGCCTGGCTCGGCGACGACGACTTTCAGGCGGTCGTCGCGGCCGGGATGCCGGCGCGCACCGAGCGGACGATCACCGACCCGGCGCGGCTGGCCGCCGAGCTGGAGCGGGTACGCCTGTCCGGGTACGCCGTCGACGACCGGGAGAACGAGCCCGAGGTCCGCTGCGTCGCCGCGCCGATCTTCGATCACACCGACCGGGCGGTGGGGGCGCTCAGCGTGTCCGGGCTGACCTCCCGGATGACGCCGGCGCGGGTGAGGGAGGTCGGACCGATGGTCGAGCGGACGGGGCTGGAGATCTCCCGGGTGCTCGGCTCGTCCCGGCCGTCCCGCCGCCGTCCCGACCGACCTCGCCCCGACACGTCCCCGCACGACAGGCAGGAAGGGAACCAGCCGTGAGCCTCACCATTCCCGGCGAGCACGTCGACTGGCGGACCAAGGGCCTCTGGGTGCCCGGTCCGCCCGTCCCCCTGGAGGAGTTCGCCGCCGCCCGGCACCCGCTGTTCGGCGGACCGTTCACCTGGCCGGTCATGGTGGCGCGGCAGTCGGCGCTGGAGCACAACATCGACGCGCTCGCCGCGTTCTGCCGGGAGCACGGGCTCGCGTTCGCGCCGCACGGCAAGACGTCCATGGCTCCGTCGCTCTTCCAGGCCCAGCTCGACGCGGGCGCCTGGGGCATCACCGCAGCGACCGCCAACCAGGTGCTCGCCTACCGGACGTTCGGGGTCCCCCGCATCCTGCTGGCCAACGAGCTGCTCGACCCGACCGCGCTGCGCTGGCTCGGCGGCGAGGTCGACCGCGGCATGGAGTTCCTGCTGTACGCCGACTCCGCCGAGGGCGTCGCCGCGATCTCAGCGGCGGCGGGGGAGCGCCCGTTCCGGGTGCTCGTCGAACTCGGCCACGGCAACGGCCGCACCGGCTGCCGCACCGTTGAGGAGCTGGCCGCCGTCGCCCGCGCCGTCGCCGACGCGCCCGGCACCGAGCTCGCCGGTGTCGCCGGGTACGAGGGCGGGCTGCCGGACGTCGCGTCCGCCGGCGCCTACCTCGGGGCGCTGCGCGAGGCGACCGTCGAGCTGTCGCCGCTGCTCCCCCGCGACGTCGTCGTCACCGCCGGAGGCAGCGCCTACTTCGACCAGGTCGCCGAGAAGCTCGCGGGCGACTGGCTGCCCGGCCACGACCTCACCGTGGTCCTGCGCAGCGGCGCCTACGTCTCCCACGACGACGGCATCTACACCGAGCGGACGCCGTTCAACCGCGTCCCCGGCTCGCTGGACGCCGCGCTGGAGATCTGGGCGCAGGTCACGTCCGTCCCGGAGCCGGGCCTCGCGATCGTCGGGATGGGCAAGCGGGAGGCCCCCTACGACGCGGGCCTGCCCGTTCCGCTCCGGATCCGCAAGGCGGACGGGACGACGGCCCCCGCGCACGGCATGCGCGTCACCGACACCAACGACCACCACGCCTACGTCGCGACCGGGGACGCCTCCCCGCGTCCCGGGGACCTGATCTGCTTCGGCATCTCCCACCCGTGCACGGCCTTCGACAAATGGCAGGTCATCCCCGTCGTGGACGACGACCACACGGTGGTCGACCTGATCCGCACGTACTTCTGAGAGGGGAACCCCATGATCCCCCGCCTGGCGCCGGGAGCCGCGCTGACCGCGACCGGCGTGGTCGCCGTCGTGCGCGGCCGCCGCGTCGCCGACGTCCCGGACACCGCCGCCGGCTACATCGCGGCCGGGGCCGTCGCGGTCGGCGCCGGCGGGTCCCTCATCGGCGACGCCCTCGACGGCGGCTCCCTCCCCGCCCTGGCCGACCGGGCGCGGGCCCTGCTCGCCGCGGCGGCCCGGCCCGAGCACGCCCCGGACGGGGCGGCCCGATGAGCGTCGACCTCGTCACGTTCGGCGAGACCATGGCGCGGCTGGAGAACCCCGTGGTCGGGCCGATGCGGCACGCCCGCTCGCTCGACCTCGGCATCGGCGGCGCCGAGTCGAACACGGCGATCGGGCTGTCCCGGCTCGGCGGCAGCGCGGCCTGGTTCGGCCGCGTCGGCGACGACGAGTTCGGCCGGCTCATCACCACCGCGCTCGCCGGTGAGGGCGTCCGGCTCGGCCACACGGTGGTGGACGGCACCGCGCCGACCGCGCTGCTGTTCAAGGAGCGCCGCTCGGGCACGCTCACCCGCGTCCAGTACTACCGGACGGGCAGCGCGGGCTCCCGGCTGCGCCCGTCCGACGTCCCGCACGACCTGATCCGGAGCGCGCGCGTCCTGCACGTCACCGGCATCACCGCCGCGATCAGCGACACCGCGCGCCAGGCGCTGGACGAGGCCGTCGAGACCGCGCGGGACGCCGGCGTCCCCGTGTCCCTCGACCTCAACTACCGGGCGGCGCTGTGGACGCCCGCCGAGGCCGGCGAATGCCTGCACACGCTGGTCAAGCGCGCCGACCTGGTGTTCGCGACCGAGCAGGAGGCCCGCCTCGTCGTGCCCGGCGACGACCCGGCCGCGCTCGCCACCGCCCTGGCCGCGCTGGGCCCCCGCGACGTCCTCGTCAAGCGGGGCGCCGCGGGCGTGGTCGCGTTCTGCGAGGGGCGGCTGCACGTCCAGCCCGCCCACCGGGTGCCGGTCGTGGACCCGGTGGGGGCCGGGGACGCGTTCGCCGCCGGCTACCTGGCCGAGTTCGTCCGCGGCCTGCCCGCCGCCGCCCGCCTGGCCACCGCCACGGCCGCGGGCGCGTACGCGGTCACCGTCCGCGGCGACTGGGAGGGCCTGCCCAGCCGCGCCGACCTGGAACTGTTGAAGGCCGCAGAAGACGACGTCACCCGCTGAAGCGGCGTCACCCGATAAGGAGACAGGAATGAGCAAGCGCGAACTTCGCAGTGCGGACTCCGCCCCGCCAGTCGGCACCTACTCGCAGGGCCTCGTGGTCGGCGACTTCGTGTACACGTCCGGGATGGGGCCGCTCGACCCGAAGACCGGCGAGGTCGTCGGCTCGGACGTCGCCGCGCAGACCCGGCAGGTCCTCGCCAACCTGGCCGCGATCCTGCGCGAGCACGGGCTCGGCCTGGACGACGTGGTGAAGTCGACCGTCCACCTCCAGGACCTCCACCGCGACTTCGCCGCCTACGACGAGGTCTACCGGGAGCACTTCACCAAGCCCTACCCGGTGCGCACCACTGTGGGCTCCGACCTGATGAACATCCTCGTCGAGATCGACTTCGTCGCCTACAAGAAGAGCTGAATGGACTCGTCCCTCTTCGCCATGGTGGAGGATCTGCGCGGCGCCGACGCCGCGCGGATCCTCTCCCACGGCGTCTCGTCCATCACGATCGGCGCCGCCTACCGCGCCGCACTCGGACCGGGCACCGCGCTCCGCGCCGTCCTGCGCCCCGGCCCGCCCGACACGGCCTCGGCGGAGCACCTGTCCGCCAAGGCCGCCGCCGCCCGCGCCTCCGGGGCCGACACGGTCGACTACTACGCCTACGGCCTGGCCCCGCTGCCCGTCCTCGACCGCATCCCGCCGCCCGGACCGTGACGGTCAGCGGTCCGCGGCGGAGAGGCGGCGGGCGAGCACCGGGATGATGATCGCCGCGGCCAGGACGTGCGCGGCGCACAGCATCACCTTCGTCGAGGCGGCCGTGGCGCCCGCGGCGACGGGCGTCGTGAACGACAGGACCGTCAGCGCGACGGCCGCCCGCACGAACGTCCGGGACGGGTTCTTGGCGAACCGCGCGAGGAGCATCGCGAGGATCGTCCCCCAGAAGGTGCAGATGACCGTCCCCATCGCGAACATGCCCACCGTGACCGGATCGGGGGTGGCCGCGCCGATGCTCCCGGCCTCCATCGGGATCCCCGCCGCGCGGGCGACCAGGCCGAACAGCTCGGTGGCGGCGGATCCCGCCAGCGCCGCGGCGGCCCCGGTCAGCCAGATCGGGCGGTGGCCGCTGGTGATCGTCTGGGTGATGTCCATGGTGTGCTCCTTTCAGGGCTTCTGAAAGGAGGTCGAACCGGCGCCGCCGGGATCGACATCAGCCGCCGAAAATCTCCGGCAGACCGAAGGCGGCGAACACCCGGGCGTCCTGGAAGACGACGTTGCGCGCGACGCCCTCCCGGGTCACGGTGAAGACCTGCAGCGTGTGCAGCCGGTACGCGCCCTCGGACCGCCGGTACGCGACAAGGGCCGGCTGACCGTTGGCGGACGTCCGCGCCATCCGCCAGTCGGTGCCGGCCATCGCGAACACCCGCGCCATGAACCGTCCGTAGTCGCGCCGTCCCCGGTACCAGAGCGGCACGGGCGGCATCTCCATGACGGCGTCGTCGGTCAGCAGCGCCACCAGGCCGTCGACGTCGGCCGCCTCGAACGACCTCACGTACCGGTCCAGGACGGCGCCGACCGCCGCGTCGTCCGGCTCGGCGATCTCCTCCTCCACCGCGACGCCCGACAGCCCCGCCCGGGCCCGCTGCAAGGCGCTGTTCACCGCCGCCGGGGACGTCTCCAGCAGCTCCGCCGCCTCGGCCGCGCTGAACTCCAGGACGTCCCGCAGGATGAGCACGGCCCGCTGGCGGGGCGGCAGCGCCTGCATCGCCGCCACCAGCGCGAGCCGCAGGCTGCCGCGCCGCACGACGCGCGCCGCCGGGTCGTCCAGCAGCGCGTCCGGGAACGGCTGCAGCCAGGGCACTTCCAGCGCCGGGGCCAGCGGCGCGTCCGGGTCGTCGCTCGGCCCGCCGAGCCCGGACGGGAGCGGGCGCCGGGCCCGCCCCCGCAGCGCCGTCAGGCACACGTTCGTCGCGATGCTGTAGAGCCAGGTGCGGACGGACGCCAGGCGCGGCTCGTAGCGGTCCCGGGCCCGCCACGCGCGCAGCATCGTCTCCTGGACGAGGTCCTCCGCCTCATGGACCGAGCCCACCATCCGGTAGCAGTGCACCAGAAGCTCGCGCCGGTAGGAGTCGAGTTCCTCGTCCATGACGGACCTCCGGTCAGCGGGCGGGCGCGTTGGCGTAGGCGGAGACGAGCCACCGCCCGTCCCGCCGCGACAGCACCCAGGTGGCGAGCCGCTCGCGCTCGGGCGGGTACTCCTGCTCCCCCGCCATGACGATGCCCGCCCTGCTGACGATGACGGCGGTGTCGCCGTGCACGCGGACGTCCTGCGGCTCGTCCACGGCCCGGGAGCCCTTGAGCGGCCCGTCGAACGCGGCGGCCATGTAGTCGCGCACCGCCGCGCGGCCCTGGTGGAACACGCCGGGCATCACCACGGTCGCGTCGTCGACGTAGAGGTCGGCGAAGGCGTCCGCGTCGCCGTCGCCCCACGCCTCGTACAGCCGCCCGAGCACCTCGCGGACGGCCGTCTCGCTGCTGTTCATCGGGTGAGTCCCTTCTCGAACCGGATCGGTCGAGGTGTGTACCGCGGGGACCTCGCCGATTCATCGCTCCGGCGCGAGAAATCCGGCGGTCAGGGTTTGAGGGCGTCGCGCTGGGCGCGGGTGAGCTTGGCGACCACGAGGTCGTAGGAGTGGTCGACCAGCTCCCACACCTCCTCGTCCGGCACCGAGCCGTCGAGGACGACCGTGTTCCAGTGCCGCTTGTTGAGGTGGTAGCCGGGCGTGACCGCGGCGTGCCGGGCGCGGAGCTCCTCGGCCAGGTCGGGATCGCACTTGAGGCTGACGCTCGGCGGCGACGCGCCCAGCGGCACCAGGGCGAACATCCGTCCGGCGACCTTGAACACGGCCACCTCGTCGCCGAACGGATACTCCTCCACCGCGCCCGGTTTCCCCAGGCACTCCGCGATCACCCGATCGCGCCACGAACCGTCGTCCACCCGAGCCACTCTAGGCCCGGGCTGAGCCCGGGCCCGGTGCCTCCGGATCTCAGCGGAGGTAGACGAGGCCGTCGATGCCGACCATGGGACGGCCCGAGGTGCCCGCGACGACGATCTTGATGGTGTGCGTGCCGCTGCTGCTCCAGGTGCGCGTCCACAGCAGCTGGCGGTAGGCCGTGGTCGACGCCCGGGTGTCCAGCGTGCCGATCTTGACGCCGTCCACGTAGACGTACACCGCGCCGAGGTACGAGGCCCGCTTGAAGATCAGGCCCGCGGTGCGCCCGGTGAACGTCCAGCTCGCGCTCGCACCCCGGTACTTGCTGTAGAGGCCGCGTCCGCCCAGGTAGTACTTGGTGGTGCTGAGGCCCCAGGTGCCGGTGCGGCGCGCGGCGCCCTCGGTCTGGCCGCCGGTGTAGCGGCTCAGGCTGGAGGTGCCGGTGTTGCCCGCGGCGTCCGCGGCGGCCAGCGTCCAGGTCTGGGTCGTGCCCGGCTTGGAGACCGCGGCCCACGACGTCGTGGTGGTGGAGAACGTCTTCGCGGCGGGGGAGGTGGCCTTCAGCGAGCTGAGAAGCCCGTTGTCACTGGCCTTCCAGCTGAGCGTGACGGGCCACGCGCCGCTGTTGACCGTCCCCTTGCGCAGCGAGAGCGCCTGCGAGGAGATGACCGGGCGCGTCGTGTCCGCGACGACCGTGAAGACGGGGGACGCCGAGGTCGTCCCGTCGCTGAAGGCCGCGTGGAGCTGGACCGAGTGCGTGCCCGGCGCGAGGGTCACCGTGGCCGAGGTGGCCCCGGCCGCCGGCGTCGCCGCCGTGGCGCCGTCCACGCTGACCGTGTAGGTCGCGCCTTCGGCAGGCGTCCAGTTCAGGGTCGCCGTGCTCTTGGTGTAGTAGCGGCCCCCGGCGGCCGTCGCGCCGGTCACGGTGGCTTCCAGCGCCGGGACGGTGAGCTGCTTGGCGGCCGTCCGGACGGTGGGGAGAGCGGAGTAGAGCTGCGCACCGGGGCACGCGGTCGCGAACCCGTCGCGGTGCCCGGAGATCGTGTTGAACTCGACCTGCTGCCCGTAGGGGTACTTGCCGCCCGTCCCGTTGGGCGCGGCCGAGGTCAGGGTCGTCTTCGCCGTGGGGTCGACGCCGGTCAGCCCCAGCTTCCACGCCGCGATCTTCGCGGTGCCGTCCAGGGCGGCCTTGGTGGGCGCGACGCCCGGAGTGCTGGGGTCGTCCGCGGCGGTGTAGGTGCCGAGGACGGCGATGCCGGTGGTGTCGGTGTTGAACCCGTAGGTGTGGGCGCCGTGGACGGGGCGGTCGGTGCCCCCGGCCCGCCCCTCGAAGATCGTGCCGCACTTGTCGACGAGGAAGTTGTAGCCGATGTCGTTCCAGCCCTGGCTCTGCACGTGGTACAGGAACACCGACCGGATCACCGACGGCGACTCGGTGCAGGAGTACCCGTTGCCCGTGTCGGTGTGGTGGACGAACGCGGCCTTGACCGAGGTGTCGTAGTCCGGCGGCGCCTTGACGAGGGACTCGTCCGCGCCCCACCCGGACCGCGGCACGATGGCGGGCTTCGGCGCGGTGACGGTCCCGGCGAGGGGCGTGGTCGCCGCCACCAGCTTCATCCCGGTGCGGCCCTCGCCCGCGGCCCGCGGCGTCGGCGTCGGCGCCGCCGCCGACGCGCCCGGGTCGACCAGGTCGACGCGCAGGCCGTCCGGCAGCGTGCGGCCCTTCTGCCCGGTCACGCGCACGTCGACGCCGTTGGACGGGCCGACCCACAGGCCGTTCGTCCCGCCGCGTCCACCCTGGTCGGGCGCGTCGGCCAGCTCCGGCTCCAGGGCGCGCCACCCCGACCAGCGGCCGGTCTTCGCGTCCCGCGTGCGGAGCCGGACCGTCCCTTTGAGCTCCTCGCGCGGCTTGTTCCACGTGACGCCGACGAGGCTGAACGGGTCGGTCGCGGCGGCGGGCAGGCCCTTGACCTTCTGGCCCGCGGCCGCCGCGGTGGCGATGTTGCCAAGGGCGCGGGCGTGCACCTTCCCGGGCCCCGCCTTGGTCGCTGACGCCGTCGTCGCCGTCGACGACGACGAGACCGTCCAGACCACCGTCCCCGCCACCGCCAGGGTGGCGGCCGAAGTCACGATCATTGTGCGCTTGAGCATTCTTCCCCGTCCAAGACCGAGCCAGTGATCATTCAGCGTCACGGCCGTCCAGAACGTCACAGCTTGCCAGGCCCGTCCCGTCGGCGGTACCGGCACCCCCTGTAAGGGAGCGCGGACGTGGGCAATCACCTGCCCAAACGCGCGCCAAGGTCGGCTGGCGGCGCGGCCGGCGGGTACCAGCACAGGAGTCGGATCGGGGGTGAGGGCAGGTGCACATCCGAGGACCCGTCGCCCCCATGGCCGCGACGGCCGTCGACCGCATCCCGGAGGAAAGGGCCTGCTCGGGCGGGTGCCGCTACGAGCCCAAGTTCGACGGGTTCCGCTGCGTCGCCCGCGTGGACGACGACGGCGGTGTCCAACTCTGGTCACGCCGCCTCAAACGCCTGGACGAGGCCTTCCCCGAGGTGGTCTCGGCCGTCTCCGGCGCGCTGCCACCCGGCACCGTCGTGGACGGGGAGATCGTCCGCTGGGGGCCCGACGGCCGCCTCGACTTCTCCGCCCTGCAACGCCGCCATGTCACGCGCCGCGGCCGCGCCGGCCGCGCCGTCACCGAGCCGTGCCACTACGTGGTGTTCGACGTCCTGGAGACCGGCGGCGTGGACCATCGCCCCGCGCCGCTCTCCTCCCGCCGCACCGAGCTGGAGCGCCTCCTGAGCGACCTGCCCGGCACGTCCCGAGTCGTCCTCTGCCCGCAGCTCCGCGACGTCGGCGAGGCCCGCCTGTGGTTCGAGATCCTCGTCGCGCAGGGCGTCGAGGGCCTGGTCGTGAAGGCCGCGGCCGACCCCTACAAGGAGGGTCGGCGCGGCTGGTGGAAGGTGAAGCACCGCACGACGACCGAGGCGATCATCGGCGGGGTGACCGGCCCCCTCGACCGGCCGCAGACCCTCCTCCTCGGCAGGCACACGACCGCCGGGACGCTCCGAGTGGTCGCCCGCACCACACCCCTGAACCCCAGAGCACGCACCGCCCTCACCGGCACCCTGACTCCGGCCGGCGACGAGCACCCCTGGCCGGAGCCCCTCCCGGCAGGCTGGGCGGGCGGCCTCCCAAGCACCAGGGACCCGATCCACTACACCCGCGTGACCCCGACCGCCGTCGCAGAGATCAGCGTGGACGCCGCCGTAGAACACGGCCGGTGGCGCCACTCCGTCCGCTTCCTCCGCCTTAGACCCGACCTGACCCCCGAAGACGTCCCCCACGACCTCGACCTGGAGTGACCGGCAGCCGGTCCGAGCCCTTATCGGGGACTGAAGCCGCGTGGCGGCGCCTCCGGCTTCAGGTGGCGGTGAAGATGACCGCGCGGCCGGCCTTGGCGGCTCGCTGGTAGAAGGCCCGGACGTCGGCGAAGTTCGTCCAGGTGTACTCGAAGTCCTGGTCGCCGCGCGGGCCGGCATGGTCGTCTGGGGGCAGCGTGTCGTACCGCTGCCGCAGCCGGCCCTTGTCGAGAGGCCGGAGCGCCTCCGCGACGTCCCTCACCTCGGCCGCGGACACATGGACGACGTAGAACTCCTGGTGCAGGTGACGGCCGCCGAGCACGGCATGGGAGAGCGGATAGCCCTCGTAGTCGAGCGTCCCGTCGCCGAGGCATCGGTGGACGGCCTCCCATGCCTTGTCGGTGTCGACCTTGAGGTGGTCGTCCTCCCAGTTCTCCTCGAGGTCTTCGAGGAGTTCGGCCACCGCGTCCTCGTCGCCCGCGAGCAGGGCGCGCTCCTGCTCGTCGGTGATCGCGAAGTGCACTCCCAGCATGACCGGCGATCGTACGCACCGGGACCGACGGCCGGGATGACCGGCTCGCGGCCGGACGGACCGGATCACTGACCGTGATTCCCTGGCGACTCTCCCCGTCCTGCGGTAAAACAGACATTGATGTTCTTCTGAGCCTCTCGCCGACGACCGGGATCCTTCGATCCTCGCCAAGGGCCGCGGCGCCAAGGGCATCTCCAGTGCACGAGAGTCGACCTGAAAGGCATCGGCAGATGACACGTCCCACGGACGGCAAGGACCCGGCCGCCAGCGGTTTCTCCCGCCGCAGGCTGCTGAGGACGGGCGCCGGGGTCGCCCTCGGCGCGGGAGCGGTCGGTGCGGGGTGGGCCGGGTTCAGCCGGGACGAGCGGCGGGTGGCGGTGCGGACGGCCGGAGGGCCGGGCGACCCGTCCAGCCCGACCCTCGCGACCAAGGTGCGGAACCTGAGCGGCCCGGCCGAGACCGGTCCGTTCGCCTCGCCGTGGACCGACCTCGGCATCCCCGTGCGGTGCCCGGACGGCACCATGCTGTTCGTCTGCGGCGACACCTTCGGCGGCGACCACGTGCCGAACCCGGGCGAGCCCGCCGTCGACTGGCGCGCCCCGGTGGGCCTGCGCTCCGGCAACGGCGACGTGAACAACCTGCGCATCGACGGAAGCGTCGGCGGAGGCCACGCCAGGGCCCTCGTGGACGAGCCGCACAACCCGGTCGGCGACAAGGCCACCACGGCGATCCCGTCCGACGCGTTCGTCGTGGACGGCGTCATGTACATGCACCTCATGCGCGGCGTCATCTACGACACCCACCACACCGACTTCTGGCGCTCCACCGACAACGGCGAGACCTGGGAGTACCTGTGCCAGTGGCCCGGTGACCTGCACGGCGGCCAGTTCCAGCAGAAGACCTACGCGGTCGCGGACGACGGGTACTGCTACGTCCTGTCGACCGTCTTCAACCGCGAGCGGGACTCGGGGATGCTGCTGCACCGGGTGCGCAAGGAGCGGCTCGGCGACCCGGGCGCGTACGAGCCCTGGGGGTACGCGGACGGCGGCTGGCGCTGGGGCGCGCCCCCGACCACGGTCTTCGGCGTCCGCAGGTGGGGCGAGATCTGCTTCCGCGCCATGGACGGCAAGTACGTCCTCACCTGGCTGAACATGAACCCGCTGTCGATCCGGGCGATGGTCTTCCCGCTCCCGACCTCGGACCTGACCAGGACGCTGGAGCAGACGATGATCCTGCCGTCCGCTCCCGGGGCGGAGGCGGCGAACCTCGTGGCCAACCCCTACGGCGGCTTCGTCGTCCCCGGCTCGACGTTCGGCAACTTCCACATCATCGTCAGCCAGTGGTACGACCCGACGAACTACCGGATCATGCAGTACAAGGTCAACATGCTCTCCTGAGCCGGAGCCGGGCGCCGTCCCCGGACGGCGCCCGGCTCGACCGGCGAGCGGCACCCGGCGTGCGGCTGTTCGAAGTAACCGATCGGCCGACGCCGCAGGCCGTGCCGCTCCCCCGGCGCGGAACGGGCCGGTCAGCCGGACTCGGCGCGGCGGGCGAGTTCGGCGAGGTGGCCGGCGATGATCTCGCGCATCCGCGCCGGGGTCGTCACCTCGGGATGGGTCGCGGCATGGACGGCCAGGCCGTCGACGAGGGCGTGCAGCCGGTCGGTCTCGTACTCCACGGCGGGTTCGGGGACGTCCAGGGAGCGCGCGACGGTGCGGCAGCCCTCGCGAAGCAGGGCATAACCCTCGCTCTGCAAGGCCCCCAGGTCCGGATCGACCATCGCCCGCGCGGTGAAGGCCAGCCAGACCCGGTTCTCGACGGCGCGCTCCTCGTCCATCGGCAGCAGCTCGGCCAGCACCAGCGCGGCGCGGCGGCGCGGGTCGGACTCGGGGGGAAGCGCCGCTATCCGCCGCTGGATCCGTTCGATGATCGCGCGCAGGGTGAACGCCAGCAGCTCGGACTGGGTGGCGAAGTAGTGCCGCAGCGACCCCATCGACAGCCCGGCCTCGCTCGCCACGTTGCGCACCGAGGCCCGGTCCAGCCCGTCGCGCAGGATCACCCGCCACACCGCGGCCACCACGTCCCGGCGCCGCTGCTCGCCGTCCACCATTCGAGGCATCGCCCATTAGTAGCACAGTCGTGCTACCATCCGGGAAAGTAGCACAGTTGTGCTAGATCGAACGGAGTCCTCCGATGCGCCTCGAATCCCCCTCGCGAACCGATCCCTCAGCGGGCGGCGGCACGGCCCGATCGCTGTTCCGCAACCGCGCCGTGCGGCTGGCCGTGCTGGGGTGGGTGTCGGCGAACGCGCTGATCCTGGCCCTGGCCGGCCGGAGGCTCCCGCTCCACCTGCACGACGCCGCGGAACGCTCCACGTCCGCCTACCTGCTGGACTTCAACGTCCGCCTCGCCGAGGTCTTCCTCATCATCGCCCTGGTCTTCTTCCTCACCCGCCGCCGGCCCGGACCCGACCTGGCGGCCCGCGCCCCCGAGCGCGCCACGGCGCTCCGCGAGACCCTGCTGCTCCTCGCCTACGGAGCCGGCGGCCTCGCCCTCGGCTTCGCGGTGGGGCGGGCGTTCGGCTGGCACCCGTTCGGCCTGCACCTGGCGGGCTCGGTGAACGAGACGGACGACCACGTCGCGCGGTCGGAAGCGATCGCCTGGGCCGGCTACAACCTGGTGGTGTTCGCGCTCGCGCCGCTGGCGTACTTCTGGCGCCGCTACCCGGCCAGGGCGCTCAACCTCGTCTCCGCCGACCGGCGCGGCGACCTCCGCCTGATCGTCGTCGTGCTGGTGGTCGAGGGTGCCGTGCAGATCGCCGCGCTGCATCCGGAGATCTTCGACCTCACCGGCAGGCAGCTGCTGCTGGGCGTACCGCTCACCTTCCTCCTCTACATGGCGGGCACGGTCCTGCCGACGATGGTGTTCATCTACGCGATCCTGATACCGCGCTTCGTGAAGCTGACCGGCTCCATCGCGACGACGGTGATCCTCGGCGGCCTGACCTACGCGGCGCTGCACGTGTGGGACTCGTGGGCGGAGTACGGCTCTCCCCGGGAGGCGGCGATCTCGATCGCCTTCCTGCTGCTCACCTACTTCGGCCCCGGCATGGTGAAGGCCTGGCTCACCGTCCGCACGGGCAACGCATGGGTGCACGTCTGGGCGTACCACGCCCTGGCCCCCCACACCCTGGTCGACACCCCGCACACCGCGCACATCTTCGGCATCCACCGCTGACGTCGCGGATGGCCGCGAACGGCCGCCGCGAGCCGCGGCGGCCGGGAGTCACCGCTCCGTGCGGGCGAGGTACAGGGCCTGCTCGCGCTCGTTCCGGGTGAGCTCGGCCGCCCGCCGGAATTCCTCGCGGGCCTCGTCCAGGCGTCCCAGCTTCTCCAGCAGGTCGCCGCGTACGGCGGGCAGCTGCGGATAGTTCCTGAGCGAGCGCTCTTCCAGCAGGGCGTCCACGATCTCCAGACCCCGTGCCGGGCCGTACGCCATGCCCACCGCGACCGCGCGGTTCAGCTCCACCACGGGGGAGGGCGCGAGGTGGGCGAGCACCCGGTACAGGGCGGCCATCCGCTCCCAGTCGGTGTCCTCGGCCGCCGCCGCGCGGGCGTGGCAGGCGGCGATCGCGGCCTGGAGCCCGTACGGGCCCAGCGTGCCGAGCGCTTCGGCGCGGGCGAGGGCCGCCAGCCCCCGGCGGACGAGCAGGCGGTCCCACAGGCTCCGGTCCTGGTCGAGGAGCAGGACGGGCTCCCCTTCCGGGCCCGTCCTGGCACGGAGCCTGGACGCCTGGATCTCCATCAGGGCGACCAGGCCGTGCACCTCGGCCTCGTCCGGCATGAGGCCGGCCAGGACGCGGCCCAGGCGCAGCGCCTCCTCGCACAGCGCCGGGCGCGTCCAGCCGTCCCCGGCGGTCGCCGAGTAGCCCTCGTTGAAGATCAGATAGATGACCTCCAGGACGGACGCGAGCCGGGCGGGCAGCTCGTCCGGCGCGGGCAGCTCGATCCGCACCTGCTTGTCGGCGAGGTTGCGCTTGGCCCGGAAGATGCGCTGCCCCACGGTCGGCTCCGGGACGAGGAAGGCCCGGGCGATCTCCTGCGTCGTCAGGCCGCCCAGCAGGCGCAGGGTCAGCGCCACGCGCCCCTCGGGCCGCAGCACGGGATGGCAGGCGGTGAACAGCAGGCGCAGCAGGTCGTCGCCGATGTGGTCGTCGAGGGCGTCGACGAGTTCGGCCTCGGCCGACTCCTGGCGGAGCTCCACGTCCCGGCCGACCTCCGCGAGCTTGTCGGCGTAGCGGGCGTTGCGGCGGATCAGGTCGATCGCCCGGTGCTTGGCGGTGAGCATGAGCCACCCGCCCGGGTTGTCGGGCACGCCGTCCCGCGGCCACTGCTCCAGTGCGATGACCAGGGCGTCCTGAGCCAGCTCCTCGGCCAGGCCGACGTCGTTGACGAGCCTGGCCAGGCTCGCGACCACCCGGGCGGACTCGATCCGCCAGACCGCCTCGACCGTCCGGTGTGAGTCGCCGCCCGTCATGGACCGATCAAAGCACGCGGGCCGACGCCCCGGGCCGGATTCCGGCCGGGGGCGTCGGTTAGGTGAGCCGGTCAGGCGGGGGCGGCGAAGTCCTCGGGGCCCATCACGCGCAGCAGGTCGGCCTCGCCCTCCCAGCCCTTCCAGTGGTCGCGGTGGACCTTCAGGAAGCGGGAGGCCCACTCCACGGCCTCCTCCTTCGAGCGGACCTCGAACATGGCGTAGCTGATCAGCTCCTTGGCCTCGGTGAACGGCCCGTCCACCATGCTGAGATCACCGCCGGTCAGGGTGATCCGCGTGCCCTCCGAGCTGGGGGCCAGCCCGGCGGTGTCGAGCAGGGCGCCGGACCGGGTCGCCTCCTCCCCGAGCTTGGCGATGGCCTCCATCAGGTCGGCCGGCGGCGGGGTGTCGGGCTGGTCGATGACCCGCAGGGTGATCATGTATCGCATGGTGCTCTCCTTCGATGGTGATTCAGGACGAACGAATGGTCGGGGGAGGGTTCTTTCTCAGGCGCGGCCGGGCGCGGTGCGGCGGTACAGGTGGACCGACAGGGCCGAGATCCAGCCCCAGCTGATCAGGACGCCGCCGATGAAGGTCACTGTGGCCCATGCGGCGCCTCCGCCAGTGGCGATCGCGGCGAACGACACCAGGAACAGCGCACCGCTGAGCCGGGAGTAGGCGGCCCACCCCCTGCGGCCTTCGGCGGCGAACCGGCTGCCGATGACCAAGCAGGCGGCGACCAGGCAGAGGAAGCCGACGCCGCTGCAGGCGAAGTGGAGCATTCCATGCCAGCTGACCGTCCCCGGCCCCTCCGGCGTCCCCGCGGGGAAGCCCATCGCCGGATCCGCGCGGAAGACGCCCGAGGCGAGCAGCCCGGCGCTGTAACCGCCGATCAGGCGAGGAGCCCAGACGGCGCCCCGCCCCCGGCCCAGGGCACGGCGCAGGCCGACCGCGCAGGCGAGGGTCGTCGCCGCGGCCACCGCGAAGTCGGTGACCTGGATCCAGCCGAGGTCGCCGTTGGCCAGCAGGCTCCAGGCGTGCCGGCTGAGGTCGAAGCCGTCGCGGGTCAGCGCCTGGGCGAGCACCACCGCGACGAACAGCGGCCCGGCGATGACGCCGTACCCCAGGAGCGACCTGGTGACGCTGGTCTCCCGGTCGCAGGCGGCCCGGTGCGTGGCCTTCGACGTGCTCCTCGTCCGCTGCTCGATCACGGTGCTCTCCTCACATGCCCCGGGCCCGGCTCCTGCTGCCTCTCGGCCCTCTGAGCACTCTTCGAACGAGACGACACCGATTCGACAGCCCACCCGGATTTTTCTCAGAGATTTCTTCGACGACTGACGACCGAGCGAGTTCTCCCTGGTCAGCCCACGTGAACCGCAAAAGATCCCGCCCCGGAACCGACTGCCTCCACGCCCCCCGGCATGCGCGGAAGGGGAAGACGACCGCCGCCAGCACGACGCTCAGCCGCAACGAGGCACCCTGCGCCCTGCCGCCCCCGCGGTCGGCGCTTGGCGGGTGCCGGTGCGGCCCACCTGTCTGAAGAAGAAGGCGCCGATCACGCCTGCGCTCGCCCGGGACCCGGCCGTGCCGCCGGGTGGGCGGCGCCGCAGCCCTTCCTTGCCGCCCACTGCGGTGAACCCGGCGGAAATGGCTAAGGGCAGCGGGCGTTTTTGGTGACTCCGGTGGGTTGCCTTTTTTGTCCGGCGATTTTTTGTCGGGTGTTTGCCGGGGCGGCTGATCACGTGGGCGGGGCCGGGGAACCGTCAAGTCGGCGAACGGACCTCGACCGCAGTTTTTCCAGAAACCGGCAGTACGCGCTCATCGGCGGCCCGCTCGTCTGAGGTCCCCTTCGGGGGAGCGGGAACCACCGACGCAACAGGAGAGCGAATGCGGGTATTCAGAGGCGGCGCCATCTCGGCCGCGATCCTCGGCCTCACCGTCACGCTGACGGGAACCGCGGAGGCCGCCCATTCCGAGAGCGTGCCCTCACCCCGGGCGGACGCGTGCACCGCCCCGCTGGCGGTCGGCGCAAGGGAGATCATCAGGCAGGCCGACGACTGCGCCCGGCAGTCGGAGCAGCCGCAGGCGGTGCCGACGACCGCGGAAGGCTTCGCGAAGGCCGCGGAGGAGGCCGGCCACGGCAAGGGGAAGATCTGCGGGCCGCCCTATGTGAAGCGGGACCCGCGCCTGGGGCCCGTGCGGCTCCCGCGCCACGGATACTTCGGGTTTCTGCTGCGCGGTTACGACCGCTACGGCCCCCTGTCGCCCTCGCAGTTCCTGTACCAGTACTGGGACGAGACCAAGGTCCCGCCCGGCTGGCGCTACCCGCCGGACGACGGCTTCGCCCACCAGCTCCGGGACGTCAACAGCCGCCCGGCGCGGTTCAGGGTGAGGCTGCGCGCCGGCCAGTTCATCGACCGGTTCGGCGCGGAGACCGGCCGGTTCCTGTCGCCGGCCGGGGCGTCCTTCGCGTCGCGCGCGCTGCCGCCGGACAGCCTCAACACGCGCGCCGACGACCCGAAGCACCTGTGCAACTACCACGTGTACCGCGTCGCGCGGTCCTTCTCGGTGGACGGGGGCCCGGCCGAACCCGCGTTCCAGCAGCCGGGTCGGGGGCTCCAGTACGTCCTCATGGGGGCTTACGTCCGCGGCGCGCCGAGCATGCTCTCGGTGAAGTGGCTCGTGCACAAGAAGTACCTGCGGCGGGTCTACTGACCGTTGGACCGCCACGATCTCGAAGCGGCGCTGACCGGCGCCGGTTTTCGGGAGTACGAGATCGAGGGCGTCCATGAGCCGGCCTGGCGGCCCAGCGAGTACCTCTACCTGCGATGGCGGGAGGGCCGCTGGGCCGTCGGGCTCTGCGAGCGCGGCGAGTACGTGCAGATGCGCGGCTTCGCCGAAGAGGACGACGCGTGCCGTTTCTTCTACGACCTCGTCACTTCCTCGGCACCGCCTCCACCGCCGGGCGAACTGCCGAGCGTCGAGGAGATCGTGGAATCGCAGCGCATCGCATGGGAGGAATACCGCCGCGCCCGCGACGCCCAAGGAAGCGGCGAGCGTCCACCGGACGAGAATTGACGGCCTTTGCCATTCCGAGGAGCGCCGCCCGATCAGTGGTTCAGAATCCGATGGCCTCGCGGAGCAGAAGGACGGTGCCACGCCCGGGACGGTGTTCCGCGTTGAGAATGAGAAGGCGGTTGATGGCGCTGGGCCACCCGTAGGCCTCCTGGGTGCGGGCGCTTTCCAACGGGAGGCAGTGCTCTTCGACGCGCCGCAGCGCGGTGTCCAGGTCGGGTACCACCTTCTGCGCCCCGACGACCCAGATCGCCCGGTCGGCGCCGCCGGCGTAGCCGGGCAGCTGGCTGCCGCTGCCCGACGCGATCACGAGGGAGCCGGTCTCGGTGACCGCGTTTACGCTGCCCACGATGACGTCGGGGTCGGCGAGCAGCCGCCGGATGTCGTCCGCCTGGGTGGCGCGGTCCATGGCCAGGGCGCGCGGCTTGATGGCGTCGTACCGTCCGCTGCCGTTGATGTCCTCGTCGATGCCGGACAGGCGAAGGGTCTCGCTGGCCCCGGTGAAGACGCCGGCGCCCTCGGGTATCAGTGCTTTTATGCGGGTACGCGCGGCGGCGGCGTCTTCGAGGACTTCGACGGTGAAACCGTGGGCGGCCAGCGCGGCGGCCGCCCGCTCCAGGCGCTGCTCCGGGGCGGGGTCGGTGAAGGGCGCCGCCGGGATCGGGGTAGTCATGGTGTCTCTGAGCTTCCTGTCCGCTGAACAATGTGTTCGTCTCAGCAGTCCGACAACATGGCTCCTCCGAATGTGAGGCGACGCATCGGCCTCACATTCCGGTGCCCTGTCCGGTCGAACCGGTGAAGGCAGAGCCGACCGAGGGAGCCGTCAGCACCATGACCACCCGAAACGGGCCAGGCCAGGATGGGCCCGATCCCGGCCTGGACGCCCTGATGCGGGAGCGGCGTCATCTGACCAATCTCGCGTACCGGCTCCTGGGCTCCTTGGCCGAGGCCGAGGACGCCGTGCAGGAGACGTACACCCGCTGGTACGCCATGTCGCGGGAGCAGCAGGACGCCATCGAGTGCCCCGGCGCCTGGCTGACGACGGTCGCCGGCCGCATCTGCCTCAACATGCTCGGCTCGGCGCGGGCCCGGCGGGAGACCTACGTCGGCGAATGGATCCCCGAGCCGCTGCCGGACCGTACGGAGTGGATCAGCGGACGGCCGGGCGGCGCGACCCCCGACCCCGCCGACCGGGTCACCCTGGACGAGTCGGTCAGCATGGCGTTCCTGGTCGTCCTCGATTCGATGACCCCGGCCGAGCGCGTCGCGTTCGTGCTGCACGACGTCTTCTGCCACCCCTTCGCCGAGGTGGCCGAGATCGTCGGCCGTTCGCCGGCGGCCTGCCGCCAGCTGGCCTCCTCGGCCCGCCGCCGCGTCCGGGAGTCGCGGGGCCCCGCGAGCCCGACGGCCCGGCAGGCCGGCATCGTCAAGGACTTCAAGCGGGCATGGGAGGCCAAGGACATCGGTGCCCTGATCGGCCTGCTCGACCCCGACGCCACGGCGACCGCCGACGGCGGCGGCCTCGCCCTCACCTTCCTGAACCCCATCGAAGGCGGCGAGCGGATCGCACACGCCTGGGCCGAGATCGCCCGCCGAAGGCCCGACGACATGGCGTTCCTGGAACGCACGGTCAACGGCAGGCCCGGACTGGTGGCCCAGCAGGACGGCGCCACCGTGACGGTCTTCGCGTTCGACGTCGTGGACGACCGGATCAAGCACATCTGGGTGATACGCAACCCCGAAAAACTCCGCCACTGGCCGACGACCTGACGGACGTCACCAGGTGATCTCGGCCGCCACCGGGAGGTGGTCGCTGCCGGTGGCCGGCAGGATCCATGCGGCCCGCGGCTGCACGCCTCTGACCAGGATCTGGTCGATCCGCACCATCGGGAACGCCGCCGGCCAGGTGAAGCCGAAGCCGTCCCCGGCCTCCTCCTGGGCCGAGCGCATCCGGGAGGTGATGCCGTCGAACGCGCGGTCGTCCATGGTGCCGTTCAGGTCGCCGAGCAGCACGACCCGTTCACTCCGCTCGGTGGCGATGGCTTGGCCCAGCGCCTTCGCGTTCCTGTCGCGGTGGGCCGTCCAGAAGCCCGCCCTGGGATTCACGCGTGCGGACCCCAGGTGGGCCACATAGACCGCCAGCGGACCGTGGTCGGTGGCCACCGTGGTGCGCAGCGCCCGGTTGCCGGGCATCTTGGCCTCGGCCGACTTGGCGGCCCCCAGCGGTCCAGCGTCCGTCTGGATGTCGACCGGCCGGGTGTCCGACAGCGGCAGCTTGCTCCACAGCCCGACCGTGCCCTGCACCGTGTGGTGCGGGTACGCCCTCGCCAGCTCCTTCTCGTAGGTGGCCGTGGCCTCCTGGGGCAGTTCCTCCAGCGCCAGCACGTTCGCCCCGGAGGCGGCCAGGTCGCGAGCGGTGCGGACGGGGTCGGGGTTGCCGGCGCCGACGTTGTGGCTGGCCACGACGAAGCCGCCGCCCGGACGGGACTTGTCGCCGAGCAGGCCGCCGAAGAGGTTCAGCCACACCAGGACCGGCACCAGCAGCGCGACCGTCGCGGAGGCGGAGCGGCGCCACAGCGCCCCGGCCAGCAGCACCGGGACGAACAGGCCGAACCACGGCAGGAAGGTCTCCGCCAGGCTGCCGAGGTTCCCGATCCGGTTCGGGATCTCCGCGTGCAGCAGCATGAACAGGCCCAGCAGCAGCGCCAGTGCCGCGAGGACCGGCCCGCGCTTCCAGGGCCCCGGCCGGGAGGCGGCGCGGACCGCCCGCCGGACGGCCGCGCGCCAGGTGCCGGAGCCGGTGTCACGGCCGTCGGCGTCGTCCTGTCCGGTCTCCGCCGAGTCCACCCGTGCCATCGTCTGTCCTCGTTCACTGCCGCTCACTGGTGCATCCTCGGGTCTTGGGCGGGGTCGGCGTACATGTGCGGGCAACCCCGATCGGCCGCGTCGGTGCGCAGCTCGTAGTGCCACGGTTCGTTCCGGTAGACCTGGCACAGCCCGAACGCGGCGCCGTGCCGGGACAGCCACGCCGCCGCATCGGAGTGGCCGATGTCGACCGCGTCGCCCGACACGTGAAGCGACGTCGCCGGGGTGGCCACCCATCGGGCGGCTTCGGCCTCGGACCCGTACTTGGAGACCGCGTCGCGAAGAAGCCGGTTCTGGTAGGCCGGGGAGCGCCAGCCGCTGTTGACGTAGAACTCGATCCCGTCGTCCGCGGCGTCCGCCGCGGCCCGGCGGAGGGCCTTCAGCAGGCCTGGATCGAGGTTGGCCACGGCCGGAAACGCGTCGTCGAAGACCGTCACGCCGTCGGGGACGACCCCGTCGGCCTTGCCGACCGCTCCGCGCTGCTCCCTGCGAGGAGCCTTCGGGGGCGGTGCGGTCGAGGGTGCCAAGGGCGATACGACCGATGAGGACGTCAACGGCGGTGCGGGGGAAGACGAGTCGTTCTGCGACCGGTAGCCGAAGGTCGAAGCGATCGCCGCTGCGACCACTATCAGCCCGGCGACGAGGAACCAGCGGACCCGGCGGGTCGTACTTCGCGCTGATGGTGGTGTTCCAGACATACCAGCCAGTCAAGGCAGTGTGGCGTTGCAGGCGCGTATGCGGTTTTCGATACGCCGACGATATGCACCGGCTTCTAGCATCGAAGGCATGCGCGTGCTGATCGTCGAGGACGAGCCCTTCCTGGCGGAGGCCATCCGCGACGGCCTGCGCCTCGAAGCGATCGCGGCCGACATCGCGGGCGACGGCGACACCGCTCTGGAGATGCTGGGCGTCCACGCCTACGACATCGCCGTCCTCGACCGCGACGTCCCCGGACCCTCCGGTGACGAGATCGCCAGGCGCATCGTCGCCTCCGGCAGCGGCATGCCGATCCTCATGCTGACCGCGGCCGACCGTCTCGACGACAAGGCCTCCGGGTTCGGGCTCGGCGCCGACGACTACCTCACGAAGCCCTTCGAGCTGCAGGAACTCGCGCTCAGGCTCAGGGCACTCGACCGCCGCCGCGCCCACAGCAGGCCCCCCGTGCGGGAGATCGCGGGCCTGCGGGTGGACCCGTTCCGCAGGGAGGTCTACCGGGAGGGCCGATACGTCGCGCTGACCAGGAAGCAGTTCGCCGTCCTCGAAGTCCTCATCGGCGCCGAAGGCGGTGTCGTCAGTGCCGAGGAACTCCTGGAACGCGCGTGGGACGAGAACGCCGACCCGTTCACCAACGCGGTGCGCATCACCGTCTCGGCCCTGCGCAAACGCCTCGGCGAACCCTGGATCATCGCCACCGTCCCAGGCGTCGGCTACCGCATCGACACAGGAGCCGACGCCGGAGACGAGCGCGGATAGAGGCGCTGCGCACCGGGGGGTGCGGTGCCCGGTTCAGTTCACCAGGCCTCGGCGGTAGGCGTAGACCACCGCCTGGACGCGGTCGCGCAGGTCGAGTTTGGTGAGGATGCGGGAGACGTACGTCTTGACGGTCTCCTGGCTGAGCACCAGGGTCGCGGCGATCTCACTGTTGGACAGGCCGTCGGCGATGAGGCGCAGCACCTCCATCTCACGCGGCGACAGCACGTCGACGGCCGGTGTCTCCTCGGCGGGACGGATCCGCGCCGCGTACCTGCCGACGAGCTGCCGCGTCACCTCGGGGGCCAGCAGCGCGGCGCCGGCCGCGACGGTCCGGATGCCGTGCAGGAGCTGCGCCGGCGGGGCGTCCTTGAGCAGGAAGCCGCTCGCTCCCGCGCGCAGCGCCTCGTACACGTACTCGTCCAGGTTGAACGTGGTCACCACGAGCACCTTGACGGGGTCGGCGACCCCGGCGCCGGCCAGCAGGCGGGTCGCCGCGATGCCGTCGAGGACCGGCATCCGGACGTCCATCACCACCATGTCCGGGACGAGCCGGCGGGCGAGGTCGACGGCGGCGCGGCCGTCACCGCACTCGCCCACCACCTCCAGGTCGGGCTGCGCGTCGATGATCGTCGAGCATCCGGTGCGGATCAGCGCCTGGTCGTCGGCGACCAGGACCCGGACCGGCGTGCTCACGAAGGACTCCCCGACGGGATGCGGGCCCGCACGACGAAGCCGCCGTCCGGCCGCGGGTCCGCGCTGAAGTCGCCGCCGAGGGCGCCTACCCGGTCGCGGAGCCCGGCGAGGCCCCGGCCGCTCCCGCCGGGGGACGCGGCCGGCGACCCGGAGGCGTCGGTGCCGACCTCCACGCTGATCTCTTTGTCGCGGTAGTGCACCCGCACCACGGTACGGCTGCCGTGGGCGTACTTGAGGGCGTTCGTCAGAGACTCCTGCACGACCCGGTAGGCCACGAACTCGGCGCTTCCGGCGGACTCCGCCGGCTCGCCCGCGGTGCTGAACTCGATCGGCTGCCCGGCCTGGCGCGTCTGCTCCACGAGCGCGGGGAGCTCGCCGACGGACGGCATCCGGGGATCGGTTCCATGATCGGGGTTGAGCAGTTCGAGCAGGTGCCGCAGGTCGGTGATGGCCCGGCGCCCGGTGTCGCCGACGGCGCCCAGGGTCGCGTCGAGGCGGTCGGGGGCGGCGGTCAGGTACCGCGCCGCCTCCACCTGGACGACCATCGCCGTGACGTGGTGGGTGACGACGTCGTGGAGCTCGCGGGCGATGCGGGTGCGCTCGGCCGCGCGGGTGGCCTCGGCGACGCGGCGGCGGCGTTCCGCCTCGACGGCCCGGGTGGAGCGCAGCCACGCCCCGACGCCCCACGCGAAGGCGGCCGCCAGGTAGAACGTGGCGAAGCCGTCCAGGCGCTCGGGGGAGCCGATCCGGTCGAGCGCGAACGCCAGCGCCACGTAGCCGGCGGAGAGGCCGGCCGCGACGGCGTACCGGCGGCGCTCCATGTGGGCGCCCGCGCTCACCAGCGCGAACGCCAGGGCGCTGCCCGTGAACGAGTGGTAGGCGCGGAGCTGTTCGGCGGCGAAGCCGAGCGACACGAGGACGACGCAGACGGCCGGCCAGCGTCGGCGCACGGCGAGCGGGAGGCAGGTGAGGAGGATGACCGGGACGGCCAGCGCGTCGAACGGGCGGGCGGGCAGATCGCCGACCTGCGTCCCGTGGGCCTGGAGCGCCGGGACGAACGCCCCGGCGACCAGCAGCAGCGGAAACGGCAGGTCCCGCACCGTGACGTCCAGCCGTCGCCACCGCTCCCGGCCCCGCCGGACGTCGATCACTGGGCGAGCGTAGCGGTGGCGGCGGCCCGGGTGGTCCGGCGCAGGGGGACGATGGTGCCGCGCCGGCGTGCCAGCCACACGAACACGATCGTCAGGACCGCACCGGCGCCGACCGAGTACAGGCTCGCCTCCGGGCCGAACTCGCCGCCGCTGAGCAGGGGCGGGCCCGAGGTCACGCCGTTGAGCAGGCCGTCCGGGGCGTCCTTGCCGGAGACCTCGGTCCCGAAGATCCCGCCCCCGGCGAAGTTCCAGGCGAAGTGCAGGCCGATCGGCACCCAGAGGTTGCGGGTGGCGACGTAGGCGGCGGCGAGCATGCCGCCGGCCTCGATGGCGATGGCGAGCGAGCTCCACAGGGTGGCGTTCGGGTTGGGCAGGTGCATCAGGCCGAACACCAGGCCGGTCAGCGTCAGCGCCACCAAGGTGCCGGTGCGCTCCTCGATGACCCGGAACAGGACGCCGCGGAACATCACCTCCTCCGTCACCGCGGCGGCGGCCATGAAGCCGAGCAGCGCGACCGCGCCGCCGGCGGAGCCGAACCCGTCGATCCGGTAGTGGCCGAGGAAGGCGATGTTCACGATGACGGCGCCGAACATCGCGAAGCCGATGAGCATCCCGCGGATGAGGGCGCCGGCGGAGCCCTTCAGCGCCAGCTCCGCCGGCTCGCGGTGCTCGGTCCGGCGCACCACCCAGCGGTACGTGTACAGGCTGACCAGCGCCGCCGCCGCGCCGAGGACGAGCGTGAGGCCGGGGTTCCAGTCGGCGCCGTTGACGCCCGCGCCGCCGGCGGCGGCGACCACCACCACGACCACGAGCTGCTTCAGCAGTCGCATGCTGACTCCTTCGGGGGGTTCCGCGGCCGGAGTGCCGCGGCTTCGCCCGAAACGCTATGGATCCACCCCCTCCCGGATCTTCACCGCACGGTGGACATCCGCCTGTAGCTCGCACGGGGGACAAGCCTCCGCGCGCCGGATGTCAGCTGCGGCGGAACAGGCGCGTCCAGGCGTTTCCGGCGGGGGCCTCCTTCTCGTCGCAGTTGCAGCGCTGGGACCGGGGGACTCCGGCGAGCACCTGCTCGACGTGCTGGCCGCACCCCCGGTAGGTGGCGCGCTGGCACTTCCGGCAAACGGCGCGCTGGCACATGGGCTTCTCCTTCTGTTCGGGTCCCGGGCCGGTGGCCCTTACTACATGGTGATGCTTCTCTGTCCGAATGATACCCCAGGGGGTATATGGAATCGCAGGCCGGACGATGCGGCCGCGGGCCGGGGCGGCCGGTACGGTCAGCTGATGATGATCTTTGGCCCGGCCGCCGACGTCCGTCCGCTGTTCCCGCGCGAACGGCAGGCCATGCTCGACCTGCTGAGGGCCCTGAGCCCGGCCGAGTGGGCCATGCCCACGGTGTGTCCCGGCTGGGACGTGCACGACGTGGTCGCTCATGTGCTCAACGACTACATGCGGCGCCTGTCGGGCAGCCGCGACGGGCACGGCGGCGCGATCTTCGCCGACGACGAGACGCTCCCCGCCTACCTGGCCCGGACCAACGACGAGTTCGTCCGGGCGTCCCGCCAGCTCAGCCCGCAACTGATGATCGAACTGCTGGAGCACCTGGGACCCCGGCTCGACGCCGTATGGGCCGCCCAGGACCTCCACGCCGCCGCCGACCTGAACGTCTCCTGGGCCGCCACCGACATCGACAGCCCCGCATGGCTCGACATCGGCCGCGACTACACCGAGTTCTGGGTCCACCAGCAGCAGGTGCGCGACGCCGTCTCCGTCCCGGGCGCGGATGAACCCGATCTGATGGCTCCGGTGTTGGACGTCTTCGCGCGCGGCCTGCCGCACGCCTTGCGGATGCACGAACGCCCCGAAGGCACCACGGCTCACCTGGACGTACTCGGCCCGGCCGGAGGACGATGGGGCGTGGTCCGGCAGGACGCGCGATGGCGGATGACCCAGCCCCAAGGGGAGCCGACGGCACGCGTCTCGATGGACCAGGACACCTTCTGGCGTCTGGCGACCAGAGGCATCACCGAGGAGCAGGCCCGCCGGCGATCGACGGCGACCGGCGACGCGGACCTCACCACCGCGATCACAGCCCTGCTCGCGGTGGTCGCCTGAAGCCCTCTGCCGCGCGCCCGACTGCCGATGGCGGGCGCGGTCCGGACCTCGTCGGCTATGGCGCGAGGCGGAGGACCGCCGTGGCCTTGCCCGCCGAGTCGAGCACCGTGCCGACCAGCGTTTCCCGGGCTTCGCCGAACCGGGATGTCGGTGCGACGATCCCGACGGCGCCGGCTATGGAGCCGTCGTGCTTGAAGAACGGGGCGCCGAGCGCCGTGATGCCGGGGCTGGAGTCGATGTCGACGGCCCAACCCCGCTCCTGGACCTCCTTGAGCTCCTGGAGCAGGGCCGCGCGGGAACGCCGCTGGGCGGTCGGGGACATGCCGGTCAGGTTGCGCTCGATGATCTCGTCCCGCAGGTCGGCGTCGGCATGGGCGAGGACGGCCTTGCCCGACGCGCGGTGCGGCTCGTTGCCCGTCAGGCCGACGTAGAGGCCGCTGACCCGCAGCGGCTGCGACCCCTCGACCAGCACCTTCAAGATCACGTTCCGGTCGTCGAGCGTCGACAGGAACGAGGTCTCGGCGGTGGCGGCGGCGAGTTCGGCGACGATGCCCGCGAGCTTGTCACTGGTGTTGAAGTTGAGCTGGTAGGACCGGAACAGCGCGCCCACGCCCGCTCCGAGGCGGAGCGTGGCGTCGGCCCGCCGCTCCAGGTAGCCGCGTGCGAGCAGGGTCCTCATCAGGTGGTAGCAGGTCGTGATGTTCAAGCCGAGGCCGGCGGAGACCTGCTGCACCGTCGGCGCGGTGTCGGCGGCGGCGACGTACTCGAGGAAGCTCAGGGCCCGCTCGACCGTCTGCAGGGTCTGGCCCGGCTTGTCCGAAGCGCTGTTCACTATTTGAAACTATCAGCTCGCCCGGTGGGTGCGGGCCCGGTGCAGCGGGGCGTTGAGACGGTCGGCGAACGCGTCGAACGACCGGACGGGCGGGTAGGCGTCGGGGTCGACGATCACGTCCAGGACCGTGACGCGGTCGGACTCCATCGCCTTCCGCAGCGCGGGAGCGATGCCGTCCGGACCGTCGACCGTGATCCCCGTGGCCCCCGCGGCGGTCGCGACGGCGGCGTGGTCGACGGGCTCGAACTCCACGCCGGTGGTCGTCTCGCCGAACACGGCGTTCTCGGCATGCCGCTGGGCTCCCAGCACCGAGTTGTTGAGCACCACCACGGCCACCGGAAGGCGCTCCCGCAGCGCGGTCTCCAGCTCGGACCAGACGTGTGCGAATCCGCCGTCGCCGACGACGGTGATGACACGCTGAGCGGGCGCCGCGATCTTCGCTCCCAGGGCCAGGGGCAGCCCCCAGCCGAGCCCGGCCAGCCCGCGCGGCATGAGGAAGCGCTGCCCGGGCCGTTTGGCCAGGAGGTAACTGGCGACCCAGAACGAGGAGTAGCTGGCGTCGGTGACCACGATGTCGTCGGGGTCCAGGAGCCGGTCGATCTCGGCGAAGAGGCGCTCCGGTGCGATGGGGGTCGCGTCGGATTCCAGCAGCGGAGTGACGACCTCGAAGTGCTGCCGGCGCCCGGCGGCGATGGTGGCCTTGAGCTCTTCCGAACGCGAGGCGCGCAGGGTGAGATCGGTTTCCGCCAGGGCGGCCGTGAGGTCCTGGAGCGCGGCCCGGGCATCACCGAGCAGGCGTACGGACTCGTAGTTGCGCCCCACTTCGAGCGGGTCGACATCGATGTGGACGTAGGTGGCGTCGGGGGAGGTCAGCGTCCAGCCCTCGGTGCCGTTCTCGTTCGTCCGGGTGCCGACCAGCAGGACGACGTCGGCTCCGCCGATCAGGTCGAGGTGGAAGTGCGCGGGCCCGCGCTCGCCGGTGACGTTGGCGGCGACCCCGAGCGACAGCGGACCCGACTCGTCCACGGCGCCCTTGCCCATGTTCGTCGTGACCACGGGCAGGTGGGCGGTCTCCTGGAGCGCGCGCAGTTCGGCCACCGCGCCCGAGCCGTGCACGCCGCCGCCCGCGACGACCAGGGGAGACCGCGCCTCGGCGATCAGCTGGGCCGCCCTCGCCACCGCGGCGGCGTCCGGCCGGGGACGGTCGAGCGGGAACGCCCCGAGATCGGCGGTGCGCGGGAACCGTCCGGGCACGGCGGGCTTCCCGAGGACGTCCTTGGGGACGAGCAGGACGACCGGCCCGGGCCGTCCGCTGTTGGCCATGGTGAACGCCTGGTCGACGGCGTCCTCCACGCGTGCGGGGTCGTCGATGCGCCGCGTCCACTTCGAGACGCTCGCGAACAGCGCGAAGTGGTCCATCTCCTGGAACGCGTTGCGGTCGCGACTGCCTGACGGCACCTCCTGCACCAGCACGAGCATCGGCACCGAGGCCTTGAGGGCTTCCCCCATCGGGGCGACGAGCAAGGTCGCGGCGGGGCCGTTCTGGGCCGCCACCACCCCGACGCGGCCGGAGATCCTGGCGAACCCGTCGGCCATCGCGCCGCCGGCGTTCTCCGTCCGGTACAGGATCTGGCGGATCCCGATGCGTTCGGCCGCGAGCATCAGCTCGGTCGGATTGCTCTGGCCCAGGATCGTCTCGACCCCGTGACGGGCCAGTGCACCTGCGATGACGTCAGCGACTGTGGTCATGCCCGTACGGTTGCAAACTCTGAATCAGACGTCAAATACTGAATTTTTCACTATTTGCAATCCTCTTCACATATTGACGCACCTGTGAGGTGGCTCATACTCTCGGGACCGTGAGCGCGCCTCGGCTCTCTGAGCAGGAAAGATCTGGAGGTCCACATGACCATCGACACTGGTGAACCGCAGCTGAGCCCCGTGCTCTGCCTGCACTCGCTCTTCCTCGACCCGCGCGCCTTCGACGGCCTCGTCGCCGCCGGGGCCGGGCGCTTCCGGTTCGTCGCGCCCGAGTTCCCCGGCCAGGCGGGCCGCGTGGACGAGGCCGACGCGACCGTGACCATGGATCAGTGCACCGACGACATGCTCGCCCTCGTCGACCGGCTCGGCCTGGACTCGCTGTCGATCGTCGGGCAGTCGATGGGCGGCGACGTCGCGGTCCGCATGGCGGCCCGCCGCCCCGAACTGGTTGACAGGCTGGTGCTGATGGGCTCGTCAGCAGGAGCCGAGACCGACGAGAACCGCGAGATCTTCGGCGCGTTCGTCGACAGGTTCGGGCAGGAGGGGTTCACCCCCGAACTCGTCGAGTTCGTCAAGGGCATCCTGTTCGCGCAGACCGTCCTCAACGACCCGGCGCGCTCTGACATCCACCAGACGTGGACCGAACGCCTCGGCGAGCTCTCTCCCAGGCTCGCCCACGCCGCGCGGGGCGTCGTCGAACGCGAGAGCGCGCTCGACCTGCTGCCTCGGATCACCGCGCGGACGCTCATCATCTCCGGCACCCAGGACCAGGCGCGCCCGCCGGCCTGGTCCGACGAGATGTTCGACGCGATCCCGGACGCCGAACTCTGGCGAATCAAGACCGCCGGCCACAGCCCTTGCATCGAGGACCCGGACGCCGTCATCCCCCGCATCCTCGACTTCCTCGCCTAGTGCGGAACGGAGAAGGACACATGACCACTCCCCCCACGCTCACGGCGGACTTCCTCGCCCGGCGGCACGGGCTGTTCATCGACGGCGAGTTCGTCGGCGCCCTCGACGGGCGGACCTTCGAGACGATCGATCCGGGCACCGGAAAGGTCCTCGGCGAGGTGGCGGAGGCGTCCGAGCGGGACGTCGACCGCGCGGTGGCCGCCGCCCGCCGCGCCGCGGAAGGCCCGTGGGCGGCCATGTCGCCGAGCGAGCGGGGCCGCATCGTGCACCGCGTCGGCGACCTGATCGCCGAGCACGCCGAGGAACTCGCGGAACTGGAGTCGCTCGACAGCGGGAAGCCGGCCTCCGCGGCCCTCGGCGTCGAGATCCCCCTCGCCGCCGACATGTTCTGGTACATGGCCGGCGCGGCCCGCCGGATCACCGGGACGACGGTCACGCCGTCCGTCCCCTACATGCCGGGCCAGGAGTTCCACGCCTACACGACCCGCGAACCGCTGGGCGTCGCCGGGCAGATCATCCCCTGGAACGTTCCGATCCTCATGGCCGCGTGGAAGCTCGCCCCGGCGCTGGCCACCGGCAACACGGTCGTCCTGAAACCCGCCGAGCAGACGCCGCTGACCGCCCTGCGGATCGGTGAACTCCTCAACGAGGCGGGCGTCCCGCCGGGCGTGGTCAACATCGTGCCGGGATTCGGCGAACGGGCCGGGGCGCACCTGGCCGCCCACGACGGCGTCGACAAGATCGCCTTCACCGGTTCGACGGAGGTCGGCCGGAGCATCGTGCGCGCCGCGGCGGGCAACCTCAAGCGGGTGTCGCTGGAGCTGGGCGGCAAGTCGCCGAACATCGTCCTGGACGACGCGGACGCCGACGCCGCCATCGCGGGAGCCGCGCTGGCGATCTTCTACAACCAGGGCGAGGTGTGCTCGGCCGGCAGCCGCCTCTACGTCCACGAGTCCCAGTTCGACCGGGTCGTGGAAGGCCTCGCCGAACACGCGAGCGGCATCCGGGTGGGCTACGGCCTCGATCCGGACACCGACATGGGTCCCCTGGTGTCCGCGGAGCATTTCGACCGGGTCCGCCGGTACCTCGACCTGAGCAAGGACTCGGGAGGCCGGACGCTGACCGGCGGCAGTGCGCTGGACCGCGACGGGTACTACGTCCAGCCGAGTGTGATCGCGCGGCCCGACCGCGACCACCCGATCGTCCGGGAGGAGATCTTCGGCCCGGTCGTCACGGCGCTGCCGTTCAGCGACATCGATGATCTGGCGGCCCAGGCCAACGACACCGTCTACGGTCTCGCGGCCGGGGTGTGGACGCGCGACCTGTCGAAGGCGCACCGGCTGGCCAAGCGGCTGAAGGCCGGAACCGTGCACGTGAACACGTACCACGTCTTCGGCTCCGAGCTTCCCTTCGGCGGTTACAAGCAGAGCGGCTGGGGCCGGGAGAAGGGCGACGCCGTCCTGGAGCAGTACCTCGAAACCAAGTCCGTCGTCGTGGCGCTGTGAGATCCGAGGGCTGACGAACATGACCGACATCCAGACAGTCGCGGGGCCCGTCGACTCCGGCGCGCTCGGCCGGACGCTCGTCCACGAGCACGTCTTCGTGCTCGGTGAGGAGTACCGGCAGAACTACCAGGCCGACTGGGACGAGGACGAGAAGGTCGAGCAGGCGGTAAGCGACCTGAACGAACTCAAGTCCCTCGGCATCGACACCATCATCGACCCCACGGTCCTGGGGCTCGGCCGGTACATCCCGCGCATCCAGCGCATCGCCGAGCGGACGACCCTGAACATCGTCGTCGCGACCGGGCTCTACACCTTCAACGACCTTCCGCACCAGTTCCTCAGCCGCGGGCCGGGCCTGCTCATCGACACCGAGGAACCGCTGACCGAGCTGTTCGTCAAGGACCTGACGGAGGGCATCGGCGACACGGGGGTGCGCGCCGCGACCCTCAAGTGCGCCATCGACGCCCAGGGCCTCACACCCGGCGTGGAGCGCACGATGAGGGCGGTCGCGCGGGCCGCCGTCGAGACCGGTGCGCCGATCACCGTGCACACGCATGCCGGTTCCGAATCCGGACTGGTCGCGCAGCGCGTCCTCGCCGAAGAGGGCGCAGACCTGAGCCGGGTGGTGATCGGCCATGCGGGCGACAGCACCGATCTGGACTACCTGTCCCGGCTGGCGGACGCCGGTTCGCTGCTGGGCCTCGACCGTTTCGGGCTGGACGCGTTCCTGCCGCTCCAGCAGCGGATCGACACCCTCGTGGGCCTCGTGCGGCGCGGCTACGCGGAGAGCATCGTCGTCTCGCACGACGCGTCCTGCTTCATCGACTTCGTCACGGTCGAGGAGCGTCCTCAGTTGGGGGAGAAGTGGAACTACCGCCTCATCTCCACGGAAGTCATTCCCGCACTGCGTGAGGCGGGAGTCGACGACCGCACCATCGAGACCATCCTCGTGGACAACCCGCGCCGGTACTTCGAGGGGACGAAGGCATGACCACGGCGGAAGGACTGTCCGCCGCCCACTGGCACGCGGACCCGGACCAGGGCCACGCGGACGGCACCATCGGCGACGCCCTGACCAGCGCCGCCTCACGATGGACGGATCGGACGGCGCTCGTCGAGGGCGTCGTGGGAGAGCACGCACGCCACTGGACCTTCGGAGAACTGCTGGACGATTCCGTCCGCGTCGCCCATGCCCTGCTCCGGCGGTTCGAGCCCGGCGAACGGCTGGCGGTGTGGGCCGGGAACTGCCCGGAGTGGATCCAACTCGAATTCGGCGCCGCGCTCGCGGGACTGACCCTGGTCACGGTGAACCCCGCCTTCCGGGAGGCGGAACTGTCGTACGTGCTGGAGCAGCCCCGCGCGGCGGGCATCGTCGTCCAGCCGCGGTACCGATCCGCCGAACTGCTGCCGATGGCCGAGGCCGTGCGGGACGGCACACCGGTCCGTGAGGTGATCTCCCTCGGGGACTGGGACGAGCTCCGGGCCGCCGAGACCAGCGCACGCGACGGCCTGCCGCACGTCGTGCCAGAGGACCCCGCCCAGATCCAGTACACCTCGGGGACCACCGGACGTCCGAAGGGAGCGCTGCTCAGCCACCGCGGGCTCGTCGCCAACGGCCGACGGTACGCGACCGTCATCGGCGCGCGTCCGACCGATGTCTGGGTCAACCCGATGCCCCTTTTCCACACCGCGGGCTGCGGGCTGGTGACGCTCGGCGCCCTCCAGACCGGTGGCCGCCACGTGCTCCCCGCCGGGTTCGACGCCGACCTCATGCTGGACCTGTTCGAGGCCGAGCGGGGGACCGTCATGCTGAGCGTGCCGACCATGCTGATCCGCATGCTCGAACGCCAGGCCGACAGGCCGCGCGACCTGTCGAGCTGGCGGCTGACCACGCTCGGAGGCGCGCCCGTCCCGATCGATCTGGTCCTGCGCGCCCAGCGTGACCTCGGCGTCGAGGTCGGCATCGGGTACGGCCAGACGGAGGCGTCGCCGTACATCACCCACACCGCCGCCGAGGACCAGGACGCGGAGACCCTCTCCACCGTGGGACGGCCGCTGCCGGGAACCGAGGTCAAGATCGTCAGGACCGGCTCCGGCGAGGTGGCAGGGGTCGGGGAGATCGGTGAGATCTGCACCCGCGGCATCTGCGTGATGACCGAGTACTTCGACAACCCCGCCGCGACCGCCGAGGCCATCGACGCCGACGGGTGGCTGCACACCGGTGACCTGGGGACCATGGACGCGTCGGGCCTCGTCACGATCCAGGGCCGCCTCAAGGACATGATCATCCGTGGCGGGGAGAACATCTTCCCGCGCGAGATCGAAGACGTCCTCTACACCCACCCCGGAATCAGCCTGGTCACGGTGATCGGACTACCGGACGCCGAATGGGGCGAAACCGTCGCCGCCTTCGTGGTGGCGGCGGACGGGGCGCGCCTCACCGAGACCGAACTGGACGCCTTCTGTCGCGCCCGGCTGGCCTCCTACAAGGTCCCGCGCAGCTGGCACTTCCGAAGCGAACTCCCGCAGACCGCCTCCGGAAAAATCCAGAAAGTAGCCCTCCGCGAGGAACACCTGGCAGGCCTCCCCACCGGCCACGCCTAGGGCGATGTCGCACCGCCCGGACCGCCTGAGGCGCCGTTCTCGGCGAGTCAGTGCGACGGGTGGAGGTTGTGCGCCTCTTGCATGGACCAGGTGCCGTGACCTCCGGTGACCTGGAGGAGTGTGCGGGAGCGGAGCCGGATCTCCGTGTCGCCGTCCGGGGAGGCGAGTGTCCGGATCGGGGTCAGCGTGGCGTCGAGTTGCAGGAGGCCGAAGGCGTCTCCGCTGCGGAACAGCACAGGTCCCGGAGGTCCCAGGTAGCGCACCACTGCGGTCCGGTCACCCGCTGTCGAGTGCTCGAACGGTCGGACGTGGCCGGTGGGCGGCACGGTGGTGGCGTCCTGTTCCGCGGCTTGGGCGGGGGCGTCCACGTCTGCCTGCTCCAGGGGCGTCACGTCGATCCGCCAGTGCGCCCCGGCGGTTCTCACTCGTAGTACTGCCTGCGTTGGGACAGCGAACGTACTCCAACTGGGCGGGGGGTCGTCCTCCGGCACCGGGTTGAACGCGGCGGCGGATACGATGGGATCGCTGCCGTGGAGCGCGTCCAGGTTCGGCCCGTGCAGGTGGACCTGGTGGAACTGCCCGTCTGGGCATGACACGACGGCGATTCCAGCCGGCCCCTGGTAGCTGAGCACGTCGGGCCCGCTGCCCGTGACAGAGGCGGTGAACCCGCGAGCGCGTTCCGGTCCGCTGATCGTGACGGTCCACCGCCCCTCGGACTCCACGTACAGGACCCTCTTCGTGAGCGCCTTGTCGGATACCAGCCGGTCGTCCAGGACGGTCATGGCGGGCGGGGAGCCGGGACCGCACGCCATGACCGGGGTCCCCCGGCCGAACTCGGTACGTCGAAGCCAGGCCCGCAGCGTTCCCGCTCCCTCGTTCACGAACTCGGCCAGCACAGGCTCGGGAAGCGGGCCCCTGACCTTGACGCGTGCATCGCCGGCGCCGCGGTGCGTGCGGACCGTGCCGTAATGGGCGTGGTCGACCGACGCGAACTCCGACGGCGGGAGCGTCTCACCATGCCCCAGCCAGCGGTCGAGGTCGGTGGCCACCCTGCGCGGCTCCTTCACCCGGAGGCACAACCGGCGGACCGGACGCCCCCGCTGAGGCATGCCCCTCCGCGGGTCCAGATCCTTCAGGATCAACACGATCCAGAACCAGTTCCCCCACCGCAGCCGGCGCGCGGGAAGAGAGATGTCGTCCCGCATCCGCAGGACGAGGTTGAGTTCTTCCCGGAACGGCGTCAGTTGGGCCACGCCCCCCTTGACCTGCCGCCGCCGCGGCTCGCCGCCGTAGCGGACCGCCGCGATCGCGGTGCGCGGGATCCGCAGCACCTTCCACAGCAGCACCGCGTCCCAGATGACGATCTCATCGTCGGTCACCCACATCCGGGGCCTGACCAGCATCAGCCGGAGCGTCTGGATCGCGACGCCCACGAGGGCGACCGCGAACAGCAGCGCCCACGAGGCCGCGGCCCTCTCGGCCCAGGTGATCTCCCTGTTGAACATCACCCAGACCAGGCCGAACGGCAGCAGCGACACCACCAGCGCGAGCAGGCCGCCCACCCCGGCCAGGGTCCGGCCCCTGGACCTGGCCATCTTCACCTTGACCCTGGAGGAGTCGGGCCGTGCCGACCAGCCCCACCGGTCCCGGTCGACGAGGTCGCGCAGCGCGGAGCCCCTGCGTTCCCTCGCATGCCGTCTGCGCGCCGCGGGAGAAGCCCGTGTCCCGTGAACGCCCCACAGCACCACGGCGATGAACCCCACACCGAAGACTCCGGTGGCACCGGCGAGGATCCCGAGGCCGCCGGGTACCCCCCACTCCGGCGGCCCGCCCTCCAGTTGGACGAACCACGTTGAACCGACGTCGCGGGCGGGAAACGTGGCCCCGGCGTAAATGGGGCGGTCGCCGAGCCCTCTCAGCTCAACGTCCTCGATGCCGTACCCAGGGAGGCTGCCGCTCATGAACGTGCCGCTCCAGGAACATTCACCTCGTCCGCACCTCTGCGATAGCGCGGTGAACAGGCCCGGAACCCCCTCGCCCTTCTTCGCGCGCCAGGTGGCCGCGCCTTCCTCGACCGCGCCGACGAGGGCGAAGGTCGAGATCATCAGCAGGCAGACGCCGATCAGCAGGCGGATGAGGGCGAGACACCCGAGGTTTTCGACGCTGTACCTTTTCGCGGCCCAATCGACCTCGCGTTCTCCGCTCATCCCCGCTCCCGTCCAGACCGCCGCCGGGGCCCCGAGCCGGACGGCACATCCGCGAATCCAGGATCACACGGCGGGCCAGGAAGATCGAGCGCCCGGACGATCCGCACCACACAATCGCCGGTTGTCCTCACAAGCTCTACTTGTCGGCTGCCGCATACACCAGTTCGAGGACGCCGGACGGGAAGGCCGTGCTCTTCAGCAAGCGCAGGTTCGCGGGCCGATCCAACTCGGGGAACAGCGGTGCGCCCTTGCCGGTGGCGGCGGGCAGCACCCACAGCCGGTACTCGTCGACCACACCGAGTCTGATCAGGGAGTGCATGAACGTGGTGCCGCCGGCGGCGACGAGGTCCTTGCCGGGCTCGGCCTTGAGCTTGGCGATCTCTTCCGCCGTGTCACCGCTGGCGATCCGGGTCTCGGGCCAGTCGTCGGCGGACTTCAAGGTGCGGGAGAACACGACCTTGGGAATTTCGTTCATGGCCCGGGCGGAGGGGTGGTCGGAGCCGGGCCAGTATCCGGCCATGATCTCGTAGGTGTTGCGGCCCATGAGGAAGGCCCCGGCCTCCCACAACCGGCTGACGAAGTACTTCTCCTGCTCGGGATCGTCGATGCTCATCATGACGTCCCTTATTCCGTTGTCCCCGTCAGCGCTCTTACCGTCGAGTGAGACGTAGAAAGCCAGAATCAACTTCCGCATCCGGTGCCTCCATGTGCTTCTTCCCGCGCCGGGACGGCCCAGGCGTCCACCGCCCGATCCGCTCGTGCTCAGTGGCTGACCACTCCCGCACTCAGACCGCCGGTCCCGCCAAAACTCATCGCACGCCAGGCCTCGACACCTCTGACGGTCGCATCCACGACGGTGGCGTAGGAATTCCGCAGGTGCTGGTCTAGCGCATGGCCAGGGCGCGGGGGCGTAGCAGCGGTAGAACGCCAGCTCACCGGCGCGGTGGTTGCGGCGGACCAGCAGCCACCGGCAGCCGAGCCACTGGTGATCGATGCGGGACGCTCAGTGCGTGCCCGTGGCGGACTTGACGGCAGTGCGCAGCGCCGCGCGGCTCACCAGCAGGACAGGCCCGTCCGGATCCTTGCTGTCCCGAACCGCCACCACCCCGGCCGCGTCCGCCATCTCGACGCAGTCACCGCCGTTGGAGCCGCTGTGTGTGCTCTTGCGCCAGGGGAGCGGGGCCACCTCGATGCAGTCACCGCCGTTCTCGCCGCTGCGGCTGCTTTTGCGCCATGGGAGCCCCGCCACCTCGACGCAGTTGCCGCCGTTCTCACCGCTGCGGCTCGCCTTGCGCCAGGTGACGTTCGTCAGGTCCATTTCTCCAGCGCCTCTTTCATCTTGTCCCGGGACATGTCTTCCGGGAGCGCTCTCGCACGCAGCTCTCTGAGCGATTCGGAGAGTTTGGCCAGGTCGGAGGGGTTGTCGGTCGTGATGCCTCGCACCGTCGTCTCCAGGTAGGCGATCTCGCTCCGGTCCTCCATCGTAGCTACGACGAAAGCGCCGCCCGTGCCTGCTGGACGCCCGTTGTTCCGGACGATCTGGATGGTGACGTTGGGAAGCTCGCTCATAGCAATCAGGTGCTCTATCTGCTGCGCATTACCTCCGGCGAGGTCACCAAATAGTCGAGGACGTGTTCACTCAAAAGCGCGACCAGCGATACAGGGGGTGTGTCCTCGCGGGTGAGGATGGCCTGACGCGCCATGCGCGCCTCCACCGCCTCGTCCGAGTTGAGAAAGCCCCGGGCGTAGGCCGGAGTCTGGAGCAGCCCGGGGACGATCGTGTGCTCCCAGGTGACGAGTTCTGCGGCGTCCGACTCGGTCTGGGGCCAGTCGAACCAGATCGGTACCGGGTGCGGTGACGTCCCCGCCGGCGCGGACACCGCCTTGGCCCTGCTGGTCCACGACGCTCTGGCCGAGCCCGGCCTCGTGCTGCTGGAGACGGTCGACCAACTTGGTCAACGCTCGCGCGAACTCCGGCTGGTCCTCCAGCGCGTCCAGCACAGCGAGCTCGGCGCGCTGCGCCGACCGCCCGGCCACCTCCCACCGCACGGCCTGCAGTTCCAGGCGTGCCACCGCCGGATCCTCATCCAGGACTTGCGAGACCATGTCGTGCACGGCGCTCATGCCTTCGTCCACCACCCGTTCCACCTCGGCGTCGCCTGGCCCGCCACCCCGACGCGCTTTACGTACTAGGTATCCCGCCGCCGCAGCCAGCAGCTCTAGATCCGGAACCGGCACAGTCTCTACTCGTCTACACGGCAGCTTGTCCCCCGGCCACTGTTCAGGCGACCGCATCGTCACCGAACGCGCTCGCATGTGGCACAAGCCGTCCACGTGACGGCCGGCCAGCAGGGTGCTCCGGTGAGCCTCAGAGCCTGCACCCTTGGTGAACCCGAAGACACCTCCAGCGAATGCTGGCTCCGGCCCGCGTAGTGCCGCCACTTCGGCCGAAAGGATTCTGGTCATCAAAGGCGGACTTACCAGACGTTGGCGCACGCAGCAGCGATCGCTTCCCGAAGGGCGAAACCTGGTACTAGCAGCCACGATGCTCAAAACGGTGTCTTGTGTGCGTTCGCGGTTGTTCTTCGCGTACCAAGGAGCCCATGAGTTTCTGCGGCGTCGCGGCCGAGGCGGACGATACGCTCGCCGCGAGCATCTCCGCACCTTTTGGGCCTGTTGGCAAGGGGCCCCGCCCGCAGGCGGGAGGGAGGAGGTGATCCGGATGGGCAGGCTTCGTCGTCTCCACACGCAGGATTGGCAGAAGATCGCGGCTGTCGCCGCCGTAGTGCGGTGTGCGGTGGCGATCACGCGGTTCGTGCGGGAGTTGCTGAACGACGAAGGCCCCGGGCCGCGCCTCTGATGAGGAGGCCGGCCGGGGCCCTCTCCGGATGAGGGCCTTCGCGGCGCAATGTCTTACACCAGGGACACAGCCGCGAGGGCCCTTCTGCATGCTCTAGCTGATCAGCGCGTCAGCTGATGCCCCCATCACGCCTGCGCCAGTGCTAGTCGCACCACATGCGACGGTAGCAGGCAGACTGCAACAACTGCTTACGGTCGGCCCGGGAAGTGCATACTCGGGACCACTGGGAGACCGAGCCGAAGCCGGCGCGTCAACGCCCGCATCTAGCAGGCGTCGACTTGGCGAGGAGCGCCCAAGGACTTGTTGATCAGCAGGCGGCCCCCTGGCTGGACGGCGATGAGGAAGCCTCCGCGTGAGGGCCGCCGGGCGTCCGATGGGGCAGCGCGATCTACACGCTCCGTCCAGCGTTCCGAGGCTCCGCCCTTCTCAAGTTGGCGCGTTACTCGGTGGCGCCGAGCGCCTACATTGACTCGGACCGCAGGAGGGCGCTTGCGTCGCGGTCGCGCTGAGCGAGCATGTCGCCGGCGCGGCTCCAACTGGGAGCTCGTTCCGCTGTGGTCGAGCCCGGCGAAGGGCAGGATCATGCGCTCACGACATTTCTCTTTATCGGTTTTGATGCCTTCCGGCCCCTGTCCAAAACCATCTTCGTGGGGGGCCGAAAACCTCCTATGATGCGAAAGCCATGTGACGTGGGTCACAGTCAGCCGCGGGGCATACGGGCTGGTCAAGTACCGGACACGCCCGGCGCGATCATCCTGAAACCGGCCCTCACCTGCGGATGTGATACCTGGTTGGTGTACTCTCGGGACCACGACGAAGGTGCGCAAGTTACTTGCGCACCCGGAACGTGAAACGGCCTCCAACCGGTTGGGTCCTGGCGAGAACCTTGGTTGGAGGCCGTTGCTGCGCTCGTCCTAAATTGGCTAGCGGCCGTGCACCGTAGTGATCACCAAGGTGATCACTCGGATGACGACCTCGAACAGCCACGCGTGCTTGCGCGCCCGTCCATACAGCCGATCCCAGTCCGACCGATTCATCCCGAACCTCACGTCCCCGGCCTAGATGGGCTGGCCGGAAGGGCCCTCGCCGGGATCATCCGGCGAGCTCGCGGTCGGACGAGTCCGAGCGAGAACCGTTGCAGACGTGACGACGTTCATGAACCGGTGCAGCGTGGGCGAGTCTAGCAATGCTCACCGCGGTTCCCGGGTTGGTGCACATGCCCTTGACCGCCTGTTTCCGGACGAAAAGCTGCCCGAAAACGGAGAAAAGGGATCCATCGAAAGACCGTCGCCACCGACGTCGCCGAGGCTGTGACCAATGTGCTGCCGACGATAATCGTTTACGCCTGGGCCTGGGTCTTCTGCTTGAGGCGTTCGTAGGCGGTGGCTGCCGAGGCCGCCGTGGGGTCGATCGTAGTTGTGGTAGTTCTCCCACTCGCGGAATCACAGCATGTTCCGACGGGCATGCGGCCAGCGCTGACGCCCGGCCACGGTTGGGAAAATGCCTCCACTGGCCGGTCCTCGGCAGCAAGGGCCGGTGCCTGCCCTCACGGGCTCGGTGTGTTGACCACCGCCGCGTGGCGCTATGCCAACGAGACCGTCGACCTGCTCGCCGCCCGATGGCCCAGACTCGGCTCCGCCCTGGCCAAAGCGGTCAAGGTCGGGCTGCCCTACCTGGTGCTGGACGGCACCCTGGTCTCGATCGACCGGGTCGCGGCTGACCGCCCCTGTTACTCGTGAAAGCACCGCCGCCACGGCATGAACCTTCAGGTCAACGCCGCACCGGACGGAAACCTGCAGTGGGTGTCGGGACCGCTGCGCGGCTCGGTACACGACCTGACAGCGGCCCGGGTCTGGGGTGTCATCCGGGCACTGGCCGCCAGCTCGTGCTGGTCGACAAGGCATAACAGGGCGCCGGGACGCACATCCTCACGCCCTACAAGGGAAGCGACAAGTCCGAACCGTATACACGCCAAGCTCCGCGGACCCGGTGAACGCGCGAACGCCCAGCTCAAGTCATGGCGAATCCTGCGGAAGCTGGGCTGCTGCCCCGCCGCGCCGGCCGCATCGCCAAAGCCGTCCGCACCCCTGTGACTCCGGGAGACCGCATCATGCCGAAAAAGGATCTTACTCTTGGTGTTGAGGTGATCACTCATGGGAGATGACGATCAAAGAAGATCATCATCTACAGAGAACTATGAGCGATCATGCGTGAGATCAACACCGATGACCGTGGCGAGGCGGCCGGTGCCCTGGACGGCAGGATGGCCTTCCGGCGCCGAGCACGTCGCAGGCCGATGCGACCGGCGCTGCTGGCCGGCGCCGCGATGATCACGGCGGGGCTGGTGGCGCTGGTTCCGGGCTCGGGCGCGTTGTCCGAAGCCCGCGCCGCGGGCCTTGCGGGTGCGGGCCCTGCGAACGTGGGCCCTGCGGACGCGGCCGGTTCGCGGCCGTTCCAAGCGATGCAGGCGGTCCTGGACGACCTGGTCCAGGCGGGGGCGCCAGGAGCCGTGGCCCAGGTGCGCTCCGGTGCCGTGACCCGGAACTTCACCAGCGGCGTCGCCGACCTCGTCACCCGCAGGCCGCCGCGGCCGGACGTGCACGTACGGATCGGCAGCGTCACCAAGGTCTTCGTGGCGACGGTGATCCTGCAACTGGTGGCCGAGGGGCGACTGCACCTGTCGGACACCGTCGAGCAGCTGTTGCCAGGGGTCGTCACCGGGAACGGCAACGACGGGAGCGCCATCACGGTGCGCATGCTCCTCAACCACACCAGTGGGCTGTACGACTACACCTCCGACCCGAACTTCACGGACCTCTTCTACCAGAATCCCTTCCTGTACTTCACGGCCAACGATCTCGTGCGGATTGCGACCAGCCATTCGCCCGATTTCGCCCCCGGTACGAAGTGGGAGTATTCGAACACCAACTACATCCTGCTCGGAATGGTGATCGACCGGGTGGCGGGCCGGCCCTACGCCGCGGAGATCACGCGGCGGATCATCAAACCGCTCGGGCTGCGCGAGACCTACCTGGCCGGTCATGATCCGAACATCCGCGCCCCGCACATGCACGGATACATACGCTCGCCGAACCCGCCCTACCAGATCGAGGACAGAACGCGTTTCGACGACTACGGCGCCGACGGCGAGATCATCTCCACCATGGGAGAACTCAACCGGTTCATCTCCGCCGAGCTCGCGGGGCGCCTGCTGCCGGCTCGCATCCTGCGCATGATGCTGAAGCCCACCGTCGTCGCCGGTCGCACCGTCGGGTACGGGCTGGGAATCGAGATCGCGCCGACGCTGTGCGGAGTCACCGTCTACGGCCACGCAGGAGAGGTCTACGGCTCGACGACCTGGGTCGGGGGCACATTGGGCGGCCGGCGTTCGGTCGCGTACAACTACAACGACGATTACACGTCCAGCCCCATCGGGGAAACCAACCAGGCGGTGTTCTGCCCGCCCGGCGGCGGTTCAGGCCGACCACCGGAGTCCCCGGCGCATCCGCCCAGGGTCCTGCCGCCCACCAGCGCGGACCACGGAAGGCCATCGGAACCCCGTCCGGGCGCGGGACTCACCGAGTCGCTCAGTCGCCACATCAGTCAACGGCCCGACAACTCGATTACCCGCTGAGGGCACCCGGAGGCCGGCTCGCCCACCGCTCCACCGGCCGCCACCTCGGGTGCCCTGCCCGCCCCGCCCGCTTCGAGCGCGGTCCGAGCGCGGGCCGGGTCCAAATCCCCACGACCCACCCGCCGAAGCATGTCCCCACATTTCCGATCAACCGCGGCGCCACGCACCGAGCCCTGCCCCGGAGCTGAGAGGAGCCCCGTTAACGCGGAGCCCCTCACTCCGAAGCCCGAGGAGCTTCCGACCGGACACTTCCGCTGCGCGTCTGCCAGTGCCCGGCCTGTCAGCCAGGTCCGCGATACTCGCCACCTTCCCTCCGGGCGCGCGGGCGCGGGCTGGTCAGTCGTGGTTGATGGAGAATCCCAGGATGACCGCGGCGGACACCACGACATGTCCGGGCGCGAGGTCCTCGGGGGACGCCTCGCCGCCCGAGCCGTGCCCGTGATACCGCCCTGACCCGATCTGCTCCGGATCGACGTCGTCGATGTGCAGGACGGCCCCCAGCCGCACTCCTGCGGCCTCGGCGAACAACTCGGCCTTGCGCCGGGCAGCACCGACCGCCTGCCGACGGGCTTCCGCGCGCAACTCGCCCTTGCCGGACACATCAAAGTCGACCGCGTCTATCTCATTGGCGCCTGCCGCGACCAGATCGACGAGCAACGGCTGGACATCGTCGAGAGCACCGGACTCAACGGCGAACGAGGCCTGGCACTCGTACCCGACGAACTTGCGCTCCGACCCGCCGTAGCTCCACGAACTCTTCAGGCCGAGCCGTGACCGCTCGACGGCCGCGTCCGATATCCCATGCTGCCGCAGCGTCTGCCGCACTGCTTGCACGGCCTCGCTGGCCGCGGCGAACGCCTCGGACGGCGTCGGCTCTACCCGGATGACCTTGAACCTGGCCCGCACGAGGTCCGGCATCGCCTTCACGCTCGATGCCCCGTATGCGGTCACGCCCCACGGACGTTCGATCATCTGCATGCCGATGATCTAAGCAGCGCACCATTCGCGCCGCGGCCCGACGAAGATCGTTGTCCACGAACGGACACGTTCACAGGCCCTCCGCACACCGACTGCGATCGCCCGCGATCCTCCTCGCGGCTCCACCCGGACCAGGGCGCCGGGCAGGTCGAGGTTCCGACCGTGATCGGTGATTCCCAGCACAGACGGACCGAGAAGACCGACGCGGGCCCGGCCGGGGCAAGCCGGGGGAGCAACCCGCCGCTGGAAGATTCTCGGCGGGATTTCCGGGGGCGGTGTCGAATCGGGGCGGCGGCGTTCGTAGCTGGGGTGAGGCGCCGATCCATGGCCGGGGCCGGAAGCCCATCCCTTCTACTGACAGGTGAGGAACGATGACCGATCTGACGGCGACTGGCGGAGACAAGCCCTTCCGATTCGGGGTCGTCGCCCCGCTCACAACAGACCTGCCGACGTGGCGAGACCAGTTGAGCCGCATCGCCGACAGCGGCTACTCCACGCTGCTGATGCCCGACGTCCCGCAATGGCAGCCGGCGCCTGCGCCGACGCTGGCCGTCGCGGCCACCCGTACCGACCTGCGGGTCGGGACTTGGGTGTACGCCTCCCCGCTGCGTCCGGCCTGGAGCACCGCGTGGGAGGCGCACTCGCTGTCGGTGCTCACCGACGGTCGCTTCGAGATGGGCGTCGGCACCGGCAGGCCCGGCATCGAAGACGAACTCCGCGACCTGGGCCTGCCCGTCGTCCCACCGGGCGAGCGGCTGGCCCAGGTGCGTGAGACCGTGACGGCGCTGCGAGATCTCGACGGCTCAGACCTGCACACGCCGGTGGTGATGGCCGTGCGCGGGACGAAGGCCCGGGCAATGGCGGCCGACCTCGCCGACACGGTCGCCATCGCACTGATGCCGGGGGACGAGCGCGACGAAATCACCCGGGTGGTACGCGACTTCCGCTCCCGCGCCACCCGAGATGTCGAGCTTGCGCAGCACGTGGCGGTGGTCGGCGACACTCTCGCGCCGTTCATGGCGTCCCCCGACACCGACCCTGCCGCGCTTCATGCGGCGGACTCGCTGGCGGTGCTTCCGGACGACCCCGCGGCGGCCGCCGAGGGAGATCCAGCGGCGACGGGAGGAGCTCGGCTTCTCCTACTTCGTCTTCGGCGCCGTCTCCGCCGACACGCTCGCTCCGGTCGTAGCCGAGCTGGCGGGACGCTAACCCGGCGAGCCCCCGAACGGGGCCACGGCGGGCAGTCGCGCGCGGCCTACGGCCCCGGGGGCGAGGTGCCTTGGTCTTGGAGGCCGTCTGCGCCGCCGGAAACTCAGGTGGCCTCAGCGCGTCATCCGGTTAGAGTCGGGCGGTGCCCGAGCTGAAGCGGCTTCATGCCGGCCACGCCCCGGCGGTCCTGGCCTTCGAGTTGGCGAACCGCGCCTACTTCGCTGCCTCGGTCTCCGACCGCGGTGACGAGTTCTTCGATGAGTTCGCCGACCGGTACCGCGCCTTGTTGGCTGAACAAGAGGCAGGCATCAGTGCCTTCTACCTGCTCGTTGCCGAGGACGGCTCGGTTCTGGGCCGGTTCAACCTGTACCGCCTTGGGGACGGCACTGCTGACCTCGGTTACCGGGTCGCGCAGCACGTCGCCGGCCGCGGCGTGGCGACCGCGGCCGTCCGGGACGTGTGCCGGCTGGCGGTGGCGCGGCACGGGCTGCACACGCTGCGGGCCGCCACCTCCCGTAACAATGCCGCGTCCCAGCGAGTGCTGATCAAGGCCGGGTTCGTCCCGGTCGGACCGGCCGACCCGGCCGACCTCGGCGGTAAGCCAGGCATCTGGTATCAGCACGACCTGCTGCTCCAGCCGTAGTGAGCGCTAAGCGTGCTTTCCCCGCAGAGGACGCTTTTCTGAGATGCCCGCTGATCGTCTGGGCGCCTGCAAAATGCGGTCGCTTCGCCTGGACGGTCTGAGGCAGCATGAGAGGCGGATGCGTCGAGGGGCGGGTGGCTGTGCCGAAATTACCGGGTGGGTCCAAGGGCGAGCAGTCGGTCAGGCAGCGGGCTGTTCTGCTGGCTTTGCGCTATTACTGTGGCTTTCTGCGCCGTCAGTGGCGCATCTCGCTTCCGGCGATGACCTTGCCGGCGCTCGGGAACACCTGCCTGTACTACCTGACCCCGCTGGTGGTCGCCGCCCTGGTGGGGCACCTGGCCGAAGGCGGGGAAAGCGACCTCGCCGCTCTCCTGCCCTACGTCCTCGGATTCGCCGGCATCATGTTGGCGGGCGAGGTCCTGTGGCGAGTGGGTTTGCACTTCCTCAACCGGACGGACGGCCGAGGAATCGAATGGCTCGCCATCACCGGCATGGACGAGCTGCTCGCCAAAGACACCGCGTTTTTTCACGACAACTTCGCCGGTTCGCTGACCAAACGGATACTGAGCTTCTGCGGCGGCTTCGAAAGCTTCGCCGACACCCTCACTTTCTCGGTCGTGGCCAACGTGATCCCGCTGTCCTTCGCGTCGGTGATCCTGTGGCGGTTCCACCCGCTCCTGGTCGTCGTCCTCGTAGGGCTGATCGTCTTCACCGGCTTCATCGTCATCCCGTTCATCCGCCGCCGCCAGGTGCTGGTGGACAAGCGCGAGGCCGCCAAGGTGCGGGTGTCGGGCCACATCGCCGACGTGCTGACCAACATGGAGACGGTCCGCGCGTTCGCCGCCGAGGAGCGGGAGGCCGCCGAGTTCCGCGGCGGGGTCGTCGAGCAGCACCGCCTGGCGCTGGCCTCCTGGGATTACGGCAACCTCCGGGTCGACACGATCGTCGCTCCGATGTCGATCCTGACCAGCGCCCTGGGCCTGCTCGTCGCGGTGGCACTCCGCGGCGGCCTCGGCGTCGAGGCCATCGTCGTGACGTTCTCCTACTACACCAACGCGACGCGGATCATGTTCGAGTTCAACCAGATCTACCGGCGCATGGAGAGCACGCTCACCGAGAGCGCGCAGTTCACCGAGCTGCTCATGCAGCCGCCGACCGTCGTGGACCCGCCCGACCCGCAGCCGCTCCGTCCGGTCGACGCCTCGGTCCGCTTCGAGCGGGTCCTCTTCGCGCACGGCGACGGCCCGCCCCTGTTCGAGGGCCTCGACCTGGACATCCCCAGCGGCGCCAAGATCGGCTTGGTGGGCCGGTCAGGTGGCGGCAAGACCACCCTCTCCCGGCTGCTCCTGCGGCTCATGGACGTCGACGGCGGCCGGATCCTCATCGGCGGCCAGGACATCGCGCGGCTCCGCCAGAGCGACCTGCGCAACCTCATCGCGTACGTCCCGCAGGAGCCCGCGATGTTCCACCGGTCGGTGCGCGACAACATCGCCTTCGCCCGGCCGGGCGCCACCGAGACCGAGATCCTCCGAGCCGCGCAGGCGGCGCACGTCACCGAGTTCGTCGAGAGCCTTCCGGACGGGTTCGAGACGCTGGTCGGCGAGCGGGGCGTCAAGCTCTCCGGCGGTCAGCGGCAGCGCGTCGCCCTCGCCCGCGCCATCCTGCGAGACGCCCCGATCCTTCTGCTGGACGAGGCGACCAGCGCGCTCGACTCCGAAAGCGAGCTTCTCGTCCAGGAGGCGCTGTGGCACCTGATGCGCGACCGCACCGCACTGGTCGTCGCGCACCGTCTGAGCACGGTCGTCAGCATGGACCGCCTGGTCGTCCTCGACCGCGGCCGCGTCCTTGAGGAGGGCTCCCACCTGGAACTCCTCCAGTCCGAAGGCCCTTACTCCCGTCTCTGGCGCCACCAGTCCGGCGGCTTCCTCACCGACGAGGCCACCCCGGACACCGCACGCACCCCAAGCCCGACCGGAAGTCCCAGCCAGTAACCGGCTGCCGCGGTGTAACTCGATCTTGCAGGGTCCAGTTGCGGGCGGCGGCGGCCAGGTCTCAAGCGTCCGCCGGTGGCCGTGTGCTGTCTCCGAGGGAGATGAGCAGACAGCGGAGCAGCGAGGCGAGCCGGTCGCGTTCGGGGGCGGACAGGCCTTCAAGGAGCCGGTGCTCGTTGGCCACGTGGTGTTCGACGCCTCGGTTGACCAGGCGCAGTCCCTCTTCGGAGAGGGATATCAGGACCCGTCGTCGGTGCGACGGATCCACCTGGCGCTCGACCAGCCCTTTGTCCACCAGCCGATCGATCCGGTTGGTCAGTGCCGCCGAGCTCACCATGGCCGCGCTGCTCAACTCTCCGGCGCTGAGGACGTGGGGCGGGCCGGAGCGCAGCAGCGTGGCCAGCACGTCGAACTCCCAGGGCTCCAATCCGTGCCGGCCGAACTCGTCCTTGATGGCACGTTCGAGCAGCCGCGACGCCCTGGAGAGGCGGCCGATGACCGCCATGGGGGAGCAGTCGAGGTCTGGCCGCACCTCCCGCCACTCCTGAATGATCACGTCGACTCCGTCCTGCCGGGGCGTGTCGGTCACGGGCGTTCCTTCCGGAGGGGTGGCTTCGCCTGCAATCTAACTCTTCGACATCGAAAAGTTTGACATCCAGGATAGAGGAAGCTTAAAGTTTCGACATCGAAATTTTCGATGGAGGGATGACATGCGGATCCTGATCGTTGGAGCTCGCGGGTACCTGGGGTCGGCCGTCGCCGAAAGGCTGTCAGGCGCGGGGCACCAGGTGGTGGAACTCGCCCGCCCGGGCAGCGACCGGAACGAAGCCGGATACGAGCGGCGCATCGGCGACCTGCGTGACCCGGACTCGCTCACTGAGGCGGTCACCGCCGACATCGGCGCGGTGATCAATCTGGCCACCCCCACGGGGGACGCCGCCGTCGACGCGGCGGCCGTCGCGGCGCTGACCGGCCCGCTGCAGGGCACGGGACGCGCGTTCGTCTACACGAGCGGCGTCTGGGTCCTGGGCGCCACCGGGGCGTCGACCGCCGACGAAGACACACCCACCGCCCCGATCCCGATCGTGGGCTACCGTCCCGGCATCGAACGCCAAGTGCTCGCCACCGCCGAGGAGGGCGTCCGCGCCGCCGTGATCCGCCCGGGCATCGTGCACGGCCGCGGCGGCGGCATCCCCGCCCTGCTGGTCGACCTGGCCCGCAAGCACGGGGCGCCCGTGATCGTCGCGGACCCGGCGGTGCGCTGGCCGATGGTCCACGTCGACGACCTGGCCGACCTTTTCGCCGGAGTGGTGGAGCACGCGCCCGCCGGAACGCTGTGGCATGGCGTGACCCAACCGGCGGTTCCGGTCCGGGAACTGGCCATCGCCGCCGGCCAGGCCGCCGGGCACTCCGGAGAGCCACAGATCTTGCCGCTGGACCGGGCGCGAGAGGAGTTCGGCACGCTGTTCGCCGACGCCCTGGCACTCGACCAGGCCGTCAGTGGCGAGCAGGCGCGCAACCGGCTGGGCTGGCGGCCCCAGCACCCCGACCCCGTCACCGACCTGGGAAACGGCTCCTACCGATAGTCCGGCCCGTACCGGACATCGACTCCTGACGCGGCGAGCGTTGACGGGTTTGATGCCCTTGGCCCAGACGAGTCGGCGGTATTCGTCGGGTCGTGGCCGTGGTCGGCCAGCAGGCGCTCGGGCCGGCGGGGGGCGTCCGACGCGATCTCGGATGGATGACGTCGTTGCGGTTGCCGCGGTCAGCGCCAGGGTGAGCAGGGTGCCGTGCCTGCCGGTCAGCCCGTGGTGCCCAGAGCCCGGTCGGCCGCGGTCGACCGGGCTCGGCCCCGTTTCGGGCCGAGCCCTTGATGAGATGACCTCTTAGCCGGAGTCCTGAACGCCGAGCGCTCGCACGATGCCGCCGGCGATCATCGTGATGATCCCGGGGTAGTAGAAGACGATCGCGATCACGATGCTGAGCACGATGAACTGAACGAACCGTGTGATCTCCCGGGTGAACAGGAAGAACAGGGCCACGATCCCGACGATCACCAGGAACAGCGGCCCGAAGATATTGCGCAGCCACTCGGCCAACTGCTGGGTGTTCGGATCGTCCTTCGGCGCGGCCAGCACCACGGCCACCTTCACACCTTGCAACATGTCGTCTCTGCTCCCTGCCCGGCTCCTGTGCTCGTTACCATCTCACGCGGCCAGGGGTCCCACCGCGCAACCGGGGCCGCACCGGCCTTCAGCGCTCGATGGAGCCTTGCCGCGCGGCCGCCAAGCGGATCTCGGGCCGCGATCGGGTGCTCACGATAATGGGTTCGCTCGCGCCCCGGATGAGCGCGCCGAACCCGGCCGCCATTCCGGCGGCGAACCTGGTCGTGACGTCCCCGATCAACGGGACCGCCGGGGCGGCGGCGACCGCGCCGAGCGTCGGCGGCACCCGCCGCGCCCGCACCATCGGGTCGTCCGGCCACCGTCGAGCCATTGTCCGATCCTCTCTGCGATACCGGGCCCATTGTGCGCCGTTGGCCGTTTCCGGCAAAGCGCATCGGGCTGGGCGTCGGCGGTCGGTCGTACGTCGCGTCACCTCGCTACATGAACCGGATGAGGCACTTCCGCCATTCGGCAACACTAGCCCCGATCGGCGCATATGTGCCCGGCTGAGCCCGTCACCAGGGGAGGGACGCCACCGGCGCGCCGCGGCACCGCCCACCACCTCACCGAACGGGCAGTCGGCCGTGAGCGGGCGGCGAGCCGGCCGGGCGAAACCAGGGCTAAAGTCCGGTGAGTGGTGACCTTCAAGGTCGATGACGTCGAGCCCGCCGCCGAGCGCCTGCCCACGCTGCCGCTTGGCGACCAGTTCGCCGAAGCGCTGGTGGTCGGTGGCGACCCGACCCTGCCGGTCATCAAAAGCAATGGTGTCCACCCGCTGCTCAGCGCAGTCGGGCGCGCGTTCGCCGAGCATCGCCCGCTCGTGCTCTCCCCGGACGGGGTGTGGCTGACCATCATGCAGGGCTTGGCCCAGCATGTGCGCATGCACGCCGAGGAGTTGCGCCCCCTGCTGGTGGGCCACGTCGGCCGCAAGCGGCTCACGGTGACGGTGGACGGGCCGATGCCCCAGGATCCCGGCTCGTGGCAGCACGCCGTCGAGTCGTTCAGCGAGCTGCTCCTCGCCGAGGCCATCGGTGCCGGCGAGTTCGACTGCGACTTCTCCACCAGCACCGACGTTGACCGTATGGCCGGACGGGTCGTTCTGCTGGACGTGTACTCGCCCTACTTCGCACTCTGGATGATCTTCGTCTGCGGCATCCCGTCCATCACGCTGACCGGCACGGTCGAGGACTGGCGGACGATCCGCACCCGGGTGGACGCGATCGCCGCGCTCGGTCTGGAGACCTGGTGCCGGTCACTCGCAGCCATCGCCGACCAGTTCGTCAAGGCCGCGGAAGGCGATGCGGACACCGCCTTCTGGCGGCGCATCTACAGCCCCATCGACGCTTACGGCGGCGAGGTGATCACCGGCTGGGCCGCGCGGTTCTACCCGTACCTGACCGGCGACGGCGAGCTCACCGAGCCCAATCCGCTGCTGGAGCTGCCGATCGACGAGCCCCGCGACCTGACGACCCGCCCTGGTGATCTCTATGGCGGTCCGGGCATCGGCAGCGCCGGGGTGCCGGCCACGTTGTCGCGGGTGAGGATCGACGTCAACGACCGGGTCGGGCGCGCCAACCGGGCCGTGGCCCTGCATGCCGGTCTGATCGGCGTCGCCCAGGACCCGGACGGCGCGCTACGCCCCCTCGGCGGCTGGTACCTGGCACCGGCGACGGTCGAGATCGACGATGTGATCGACCGGATCGTCCGCGACCATGCGGCCGATCCGCCGCGGCCTTACCGCTGGTTCTGGGCCTCTGCCGACCTTGCGGCGCTCTACCGCCGCATCGGCTCGGCCACGATGTTCGACGGCGCCTGGCGGCTGCGCCCGGCCGGCGACCACCGCTGGGTATGGCGCGGAGAAGGCCGCTGCCAGATCAGGACGGTCATCGATCTGGCGGACGGCCGGTGCATCGGCGCGGCCTTCGACGACGATACGGAGAGCTTCCACTGGATCGTCTGCCGCATCGAGGAGGCCGACGATTCGACCCAAGCTCCGTGGGACGGCAAGTTCCGGCTGGTCGACGAGCCCGCCGACGTCCCGGTCTACGGCACCTCGCTGGCACTGATACTCGATGCCGCCCTGGACTCCGGCGGTGACATCTCCCACCTGGAAACCGGCCGACTCGTCCAGCTCGACGCATCAGCCTTCTGAAGAGCGCGCGAGCGGTTCAGTCTCGAGGAACGGCTGAGCCGGCTGCTCTCGGAGGAGCGGGCGCGGCGTGATGTCCCGCCCTGGTGCCGCCGCCCGCGGAGACGGGATCCAGACCGCGAATAGTGTGGACGCGTGGCGTTCGAGGAGCGGTTGGAAGAGCATCGGGCCGACCTGACCGGCCATTGCTACCGCATGCTCGCCTGCGCCGCCGAGGCCGAGGACGCCGTCCAGGAGACCTTCTTTCGCGCCTGGAAGAACGCCGACCGCTTCGATGAGCGCAAAGCCGGTCTGCGCACCTGGCTGCACAGGATCGCCACCAACGTCTGCCTGGACATGACCCGCAGCGTCCAGCGGCGCGCGCTCGCGATGGATCTCGGCCCGTCCTCGCCCGCCGGGGCCTTCCTCGGCGCGCCGTTGGATGCCGCCGCCTTCGTGCAACCCATCCCCGACCGGCTCGTGCTGCCCGTTGACGGCGATCCGGCCGAGCTGGCCGCCGCGCGCGAAACGATCCGGTTGGCGTTCGTCGCCGCCCTGCAAGCCCTGCCGCCGCGCCAGCGGGCCGTCCTCATCCTGCGTGAGGTGCTCTGCTGGTCGGCGGACGAGGTGGCCGGGCTGCTCGACAGCAGCCCGGCCGCGGTCAACAGCGCCCTGCAACGAGCACGTGCCACCATGTCCGCACGTCGCACGCCGGGCGGGAGCGGCGAGGTCGACGAGGAGCTGGTCGAGCGGTACGTCAAGGCGTTCACGTCCTACGACGTCGAGGGCCTGGTGTCGCTGCTCCACCAGGACGCCGCCATGTCGATGCCGCCGTTCGCCTGGTGGCTCGGCGGCCGGGAGGCGATCCGGGCCGCCCTGCTGGGGGCGGGCGGGGCCTGTGCCGACGACCGGCTGGTCCGCACAGCGGCCAACGGATCGCCCGCGTTCGCGCAGTACCGGGACGGGAAGGCGTTCGGCCTGGTCGTCCTCGACCTCCGCGACGGACTGATCGCGAACACGACGACCTACCTCGACCCGTCCCTGTTCGCGCTGTTCGGACTGCCGATGACTCCGGACCCGCCGTCCCGTATGTAGTGCATGACCGACATCGTTCACATGTGGCATGACCAGCGCGGCGAGGGCGACCCCGTGGTGCTCCTGCACGGCGGGCTCACCGACAGCCGCTGCTTCACCGGCAACCTCGACGGACTCGCCGGCACGTTCACGACCTACCTGCCCGACCGCCGCGGCCACGGCCGCACGCCCGACGCACCCGGCCCGATCACCATCGAGCTCATGGCGCAGGACACGATCGCGTTCCTGGAGCAGGTGGTCGGCGGCCCCGCCCGGCTGGTGGGCTACAGCGCCGGCGGGACGGTGGCGCTGCGGGCGGCGATGCGCCGCCCCGACCTCGTCGAGCGCCTCGTCCTCATCAGCACGGCCTACGACCTGGACGGACTGATCTTCAAGCCGTCGGCGGACGGCGAGATGCCCGCAGAACTCGTCGACGCCTACGCCGAGGTGTCGCCCGACGGACGCGACCACTTCCCGGTCGTCATCGGGAAGATCGCGCACGCGGCCGCGACCGAGCCGAGCCAGGACCCGGCCGAACTGCGCGCGGTGACACCCCGGACCCTCGTCCTGGCCGGCGACGACGACCTGGTCACGCTCGACCACACGGTGGCGCTCTACCGGGCACTGCCCACCGCCGAACTGGCCGTGCTGCCCAACGCCAGCCACCTGCTGCTGATGGAGCACGCCGAAGCGGTGCGCGCCATGGTCCTGGCGTTCCTGACCACTGACGCGGCCCCGACGTACATGCCCATCGCACGCGCCCGCGAAGGCACCCCCGCAGCGGGGTAGCCGCAGGAGACCGCGAGCTCTGCCGGCCTCGGGCATGAAGGCCCGGACCGATCGCTCGGTCCGGGCCTCGGTGGTGTTGGGAGATCAGCTGCAGTGCGACCAGCCGCTGTACCACCACTGGTTGTTGGTGCCGCCGCCCCACTGGACGCACTTGCCGACGGCGGGAGCGGAGACGGGACCGGCGTAGTAGGCGTAGCTGTCGGTGTCATCGATCGGGCTGCTGCCCTGGACGTACAGGTAGGCGCCCGTGCGCGTCTTGGTGCCCACCGACGTGGTCTTCACCGTCACCACGCAGTTGCGGCCGGACGAGCTGTTCCAGAGCAGGTAGACGGTCGAGCCGGTCAGCGCCTTGTGGTCGACGACCGAATAGCCCGAGCCGCAGACGGCGGAGTGGAGCCAGGGCGTTCCCGGCTCCACTCCTTCGCGTGGACGTGTCACTGGAACTGTGCGAAGAACCTCCAGATCTCTCCCTTGGTCCAGGTGGCGACGCCGCTCTCGTTGGGAGAGCCGTCGACCGGGCCGGGGATGTGGTCTCCGTCGAACGCGGCCCATTGGACCGGGTACCCGGCGCGGCAGCCCGAGTAGACGGTGGTGATATGCGTCCGGCTGCCTGGAGCGGGCTCGCGCGGGCTCTGGGGAGTGCAGCCGTTGTTGGCGACGAACTTGTCGCGCAGGGCCCGTCCTTGCGCGATGTTGAGGACGGAGTCGCTGATGCCGTGGATACCGAAGTAGGCGATGGGCTGGGTGCCGCCGCTGCACCCGCTGATCTGGGCGCCGGAGAGGACCGCGACGGCCCTGAAGACGTTCGCCCGGGCGCATGCCAGTGCGTAGCTCATGCCGCCGCCCCAGCTGAAGCCCGTCGCGAAGAGCTGTGCCGTGTTGACGCAGAGGCCGTTCTCGATCTGCCGGACCATGTCGTCGACGAAGGTGACGTCCTCACCGCCCGAATTGGCCCAGCCGTTGCCGAGGCCCTGGGGGGCGACGAGGATCGCGCTGTCGTTCGACTGCTCCTGCTGGCCGTAGTAGGACCAGGCGCTCCCGCTCGTGCCGCCCGAGGCGACGTCGCCCGCGGTCCCGCCCCGCCAGTGGAACGCGAAGATCAGCCGGTAGGGGTGGGCGCTGTCGTAGTTGGAGGGAACCCTGAGGATGAAGCTGCGGCTCTTGCCGCCGCTCTGGATCGTGTACGTACCGCTCGTGAGCGCCGGGGCGCTGCCGCATCCGCTGCCGCCACCGGACGACAGCTTGACCAACTGCCACTGCTGGTTGGCGCCGCCCCAGTCGGCGTACTGGACGACGTTGCCGCCGTCGGCAGTGGAGGCGCCTTGGACCTCCACGGCCTTGCCGCTGCTGCGGCTGATCAGCCGGACGTGGCCCGCGTCGGAGTCGGCCAGGCGGAACTGCTGGTTGGTCCCGCCGTGGTCGGACCACTGCTGGATCGCCGCACCGTCGGCCGTCGAGGCGCCGGCCACGTCGAGCACCTTGCCGGAATGCCGGGCCTTCAACCTGTAGAAGCCGTCGCCGGAGTCCAAGAACTGCCACTGCTGGTTGGCGCCGTCGTTGCGCGTCCACTGGGTGACCCGCGCGCCGTCGCCGGTGGACGCGCCGTACACGTCCAGCGCCTTGCCGCTGTTGCGGTTGACCAGGACGTACCAGGCATCGGTGTCCACCGTCGCCGCCTTGGCCGGCGCCGGGTCCACCGCGACGAGCATGCCGATCGCGAGGGCCACCGCCACCGCGGCGGCGAACAGGGACCGCCTGCGATGCCTGCGCGAAGCCGCACCGTAGGTCTTCATCGATTCACCCTTCCCGTGGCGGCAGGTCAGGTGCGGGTCCAGCGCTGGTTGTCGCCGCCCCAGCAGCTGTAGAGCTGGATCGCGGCGCCGTTGCCGGAGCCGGCGGCGTCCAGGCAGAGGCCGGACTGGACGCCCACGATGGATCCGTCGGAGTTGACGCGCCACTTCTGGTTGTCGCCGCCCCAGCAGCTGTAGATCTGGACTTTCGCGCCGTTGCCCGTCCCGGCGGCGTCCAGGCACTTGTTGCCGTAGACCCTGAGCTCTCCCGCGTCGGTGGAGGTCCACTGCTGGTTGGTGCCGCCGTGGCAGTCCCACAGCTGGAGCTGGGTGCCGTCGGTGGTGCTGGCGTTGGGCACGTCCAGGCAGCGGCCCGAACCGACGCCCTTGATCGTCCCCGAACCGCCGGTGGGCGGAGGCTCCGAGGTGCCGCCGTTGAGGGCGTTGAGCACCGAGGTGTAGGCGGCCTTCTTGCTGCCGTTGCCGTCGAACAGCAGGGGAGTGTCCTGCGAGCGCCAGGAGTCGGTGTCGCGCACACCCCAGACGGTGATGCCGAGGCAGCGCGAGACGGCCAGGCAGTCGTTGGTCACGTTGGCGTAGGTCGTGGGTGAGGCGCCCTGGATGTCCAGTTCGGTGATGGCCACGTCGACGCCGAGGGCGGCGAAGTTCTGCAGGGTGGTGCGGAAGTTGCTGTTGTAGGGGCTACCGCTGTTGAAGTGGGACTGGAAGCCGACGCAGTCGATGGGCACGCCGCGCTGCTTGAAGTCGCGGACCATCGAGTACACGCCCTGGGTCTTGGCCCAGGTCCAGTTCTCGATGTTGTAGTCGTTGTAGCAGAGCTTGGCGGAGGGGTCGGCGGCGCGCGCGGTGCGGAAGGCGACCTCGATCCAGTCGTTCCCGGTGCGCTGGAGGTTGGAGTCGCGGCGACCTCCCGAGTTGCCGTCGGCGAAGGCCTCGTTCACGACGTCCCACTGGGCGATCTTGCCCTTGTAGTGGGCCATGACGCCGTTGATGTGGTTGATCATCGCCTGGCGCAGGCTGCTGCCGCTGAGGTTCTGCATCCAGCCGGGCTGCTGGGAGTGCCAGGCCAGGGTGTGGCCGCGCACCCGCTTGCCGTTCTGGACCGCCCAGTTGTAGACGCGGTCGCCGGAGCTGAAGTTGAACTGGCCCTGCTGGGGTTCGGTGGCGTCGATCTTCATCTCGTTCTCGGCGGTCACCATGTTGAACTCGCGGGACGCGATCGTGGTGTAGGCCGAGTCGTTGAGCCTGCCCGAGGCGATGGCGGTGCCGAAGTAGCGGCCGCTCTGCGCCGCCGCGGCGCCCAGCGTGCTCTCCGCGGCGACGGCCGGGGACGGTGCCACCAGAGCGGCGGCCGTGGTGAGCGCCCCGATGGCGCCGGCGAGAATGGCCCGCTTGCGGATCCCGGACCTTGGCATGGCTTTCGTACGCACGTCTGTTCCTCCATGAATGAACGAAGGGTGGGAGCACGGAACACAGCCGTGAGAAAGACGCCGCGCTCCATCGCGGGAACGCACACACCACCAGGCGTCGCGGACCCAGTGTGTGAGCCTTCGAAGATCCCGTCAATAGTTTCAAAATCTTTCATGGCGCATGCCCAGGGGCCGGTGTGCACGCGCCCAGTAGCAGCAGCTCTGCGCTCGAAATTTTTCGAAGGTTCGCGGCTCTTGACGATGCCATTGGCCTGTTATTTACTCCGGCCACCGCCACCTCCCCCCGATCGCCTATGGAGAGAAGGTTCCGCCCGGCAGGAAATGTTAGCGCTAACATCCACGCCGAACGAAAGGAAGAAGGTCATGTTAAGGACCGGTGCGGTGCTGGCATCGCTCCTGCTCTCGGTGCTCCTGTCCGTGACGTACATCCAGCCCGCCCAGGCCGCGACGGTGGATGTGAACAAGTGGTACGTCCTGGTCAACCGCAACAGCGGCAAGGCCCTGGACGTCTACAACCTCGCGACCGACGACGGCGCCCGCATCACCCAGTGGACCAGGAACGATCAGAACCAGCAGCAGTGGCAGTTCGTCGACTCCGGAGGCGGCTACTACCGCATCAAGTCCCGCCACTCCGGGAAGGTGCTGGACGTTTACAACTTCTCCACCGCCAACGGCGGCCCGATCGTCCAGTGGGCCGACCTGAACGGCACCAACCAGCAGTGGCGGCTGGCTGACAGCTCCGGCGGCTACGTGCGGTTCGTCTCGCGCCACAGCAACAAGGCCCTCGAAGTGCAGGGCGGCTCCACCGCCGACAACGCGAACATCGTCCAGTACGACGACTGGGGCGGCGCCAACCAGCAATGGCAGCTCGTCCCCGTCGGCGGCGACACCACTCCGGGATGCGATCTCCCGTCGACATACCACTGGACATCAACGGGAGCGCTCGCACAGCCCAAGTCAGGATGGGTCTCGCTCAAGGACTTCACCGTCGCCCCCTACAACGGCAAGCACCTCGTCTATGCGACGACGCACGACACGGGGACCAGGTGGGGCTCGATGAACTTCGGCCTGTTCGGCAACTGGTCGGAGATGGCCTCGGCCAGCCAGAACACGATGTCGAATGCCACCGTCGCGCCCACACTCTTCTACTTCGCCCCGAAGAACATCTGGGTGCTCGCCTACCAGTGGGGCGGGACCGCCTTCTCCTACCGCACGTCCACCGACCCGACCAACCCGAATGGCTGGTCATCACAGCAGGTGCTCTTCTCCGGAAGCATCACCGGCTCCGGAACGGGCCCCATCGACCAGACGCTCATCGGCGACGGCACGAACATGTATCTCTTCTTCGCCGGTGACAATGGCAAGATCTATCGAGCCAGTATGCCGATCGGGAACTTCCCCGGCAGTTTCGGCGCGTCCTCGACAGTGGTCATGAGCGATTCGACCAACAACCTGTTCGAGGCCGTCCAGGTCTACAAACTCCAGGGCCAGAACCGCTACCTCATGCTCGTCGAGGCGATCGGCTCGCAGGGCCGCTACTTCCGCTCCTTCACGGCCACCAGCCTGAACGGCTCGTGGACCCCGCAGGCCGCAAGCGAGAGCAATCCCTTCGCCGGCAAGGCCAACAGCGGCGCCACCTGGACCAACGACATCAGCCACGGCGAACTGATCCGCACCAGCGCCGACCAGACCTTCACCGTCGACCCCTGCAACCTGCAACTGCTCTACCAGGGACGCAGCCCCAACTCCGGCGGCGACTACGGCCTCCTCCCCTACCGCCCAGGCCTCCTGACCCTCCAGCACTGACAAGATCCCGCGCGGCCTGGGCTGGGCGGGCCCGGCAAAACCCCGAGCCCGCCCAGTCCACCGCCGATCCATGATTCCGGTCCGCCGCGGCTCCAGCAGCGGCGAGTAGGTCTGGGACGGTGACGAGATATTCGGCGGTGCCAACTGGTCCGCAGTGGTGAGCTCATTGCACTGTGGTCGGCTGCCGCCGACGTCCAGGCCATGAGGTCGACGACGACGCAGCCGGGCTGGGCCGTCTTCCCGGACCCTCGGACCCCTCGCCCGGTGACCGCTCGCGTGACGCTGCACTCGCCGGCGCTGACCAACGTGATCACGATCGACGACTTCCCGCTCGCGCACCCGTCCGTCCAGCCGCTGCAGGACGGCCGGGTCATGGCCGTGGGCGCCAGGGCCCGATGGCGCCAGGACGGTCCGGACCGCAATGCGATCATCTACTCCGCCGACGGGACCGCACTGGCCGCCGAAACCCTCGGGGACGGCATCGAGCACGTCTTCACCACCGGCACCGGCCACGTCTGGGTGGGCTACTTCGACGAAGGCGTCTACGGCAACTACGGCTGGGGCGGGCCCGACGGCCCGGCACCGATCGGCTCCTGCGGGCTCGCACGCTTCTCCCCGGACCTGGAGAACGACTGGCGGTTCCCCCACCCTCCGGACAACCCGTGGGGCGCGATCGGCGACTGCTATGCGCTCAACGTCGACGCGGACACCGCCTGGACGTGCTACTACACGCACTTCCCCATCGTCCGCGTCCACGACGGGACCCTCACCGGCTGGGACGGCGACGGCGAGGCCGCACATGTGCGCTCATCACCGACGGCTCACGCATCGCCCTCTACAGCGGACACGGCCCTGACCGCGACCGCCTGATCGCAGGCCGGCTGACCGACGACCAAATGCGGAGCACCGGAGAGTACCGAGTCGTACTCCCGAACGGGCGCGAACTTCCCAAGGAAGCGCGCGTCATCGGCCGCGGCCCCGACCTCCACGTCCTCACTTCCGCGGACTGGTACCGGCTCGACCTCAGCGACGTCCCAGCCGAACCATGACACCGCCGGGCAGCGCCCGACCAGATCATCCACTCAGGGACCGCAGGTAGGTCATGAGGGCCTTGCCGCGCGGGGAGAGGCGGTAACCGGTCTCCAGGCTTTCGGTGAGGCCGAGGGCTTTGAGGCGGCGGACGTCGGCCTTGAAAGGAAGTCTGTCGCGGCCCAGTTGTTCGGCCAGGTCCATGGCGCGCAGTCCGGGGTTCTCCTCGATGAGGCGGAGGACCTCGCGGGTCCAGGGGCCGCGGCGGCTGCGCGCGTCGATGCCGTCCAGGGAAGCTTTGAGGTCGGCCAATTCCTGGTCGGTCAGGTCGTCGTTCGCGGCCAGCTCGGCTCGGGGGTCGGGTCCGCCCAGATGGAGCATGACGCGGTGGTAGCCGCCCTCCTTGCGGCTCTTGGACAGGGCAGTGAGCAGCGCCGCACGACCGTCAAAACCCGAACGGAGGGCGTCCTCCTCCGTGATCTCCTCGGGGGCGACGGCCGTAACCGAGTCGATGACGATGATCCCCGCCCAGGTCCGCTGGGTGCTCCCCGCCCGGACCGGAGGCTTGCCCCACACCCGGAACACCCGATCAATCCGCCCACCCGTGATTCCCTCAAGAACCTCCCGCCGCAACAGCATCGTTCCCTCCCGGGGTTGCGCCTCTCCTTCTGCAACTTCATGCAGGGCACCCCATCGGTCATGCTAAGCGAGCTGCAGGAAGCCGACCGAGCAGGCACGAGGACAGGCCTGGGGGCATGCCGTTGTGGCATGCCCCCAGGCGGTGGACGGGCGAGTCAGGCCGCGTCCGGAATCTCTTCCGCCGCCGTGTCCTCGATCAGGTCGGGGATGTCCCGGACCCAGAGCCGGCCCTCGTCATTGACGCGGACCACCTCGACCTGCAGGAGCTCACCGAGCTCCACCTCGCCCAGGTTCAGATCCGCCCGTACCTCCGCGGACATCTGCGTGCAGTGCAGCATCGCGGTCGGCCCGCCGACCAGGCGCACCAGCGCGTAGCCGCCCGACCTGCCGTCCTCGGGGACGGTCTTGACCACCTCGGCGTCGTGCCGCTCGCCGACCCGCGGGCGACCCGCCGCGGCGTCGCGGCGGGGCCGGCGGGCGCCGCTCCCCGGCTGCCGGTCGGCGGCGCCGACCGGGCGGAGCTGGATCTTGCGGCCGGCGACGTCCAGCCGGACGACGCCCACCCGCAGATCCGTCCCGATGTCGACGGGCGGCAGCAACTTCTCCGGGACGAGCCCCTTCACCCCGTGGGCGACGAGGACGAACGCGCCGAGCCCCTCGACGATGTTGACGACCCGGCCGGTGAACGTGTGCCCCTCGGGGAACTCGTTCGCAAGCGAGTGCCAGGGGTTGGCCTGGCCCGCCAGCAGCGTGTACCTGGTGTAGCCGTCGACCGTCTCGAACGCGCCGTGCAGCACCTGGCCGACGCTGAACAGGTGGGTCATGTCCCCGACGATCCGGCCCCACTCGACGTCGGCGGCGCCGAGCACGCCGAGCCGGCCCTGGTCGGCCTCGACGACGACGTGCTCGCGGGTGCGGCTGACGACCCGGGCGGTGGCCGGGCGGACGCTGCCGGTCTCCATCGGGACGAGCTTGCGCTCGGCCGCCGTCTCGCCGCGCAGGATCTCGAGGCGGTTCTTCAGCTCGTCCTCCATCCGCGTCATGTCCTTCCAGAGCGGCGTGTACGAGACGTACCGCAGGCCCGGGAGGTCGGACGGCATGTCGTCCTTGCACTGCGTGACCGGGACGATCTTCTTGCCGAGCATGTACGCCCAGGCGAACTCGATCATGACGTTGCGGTGGGACCCGGTGAGGTCGGCCAGGACGATCGCGCCCTCCTGGAGGCCGCGCCAGACGCTCTCCAGCACCGTCTCGCCGCTGTAGAGCGAGTCGCCCCGGACCGGCGTCATGCCGAGCGAACGGATGAGCGGGGCGTAGTGGTCGTCATACTGCTCGTCGAAGTCGAAGACAACCGTCTCGCCCTGGTCGTCAACGAACTCCTTGCGGCCGTACGGCATGACCACGAAGACGTTGTCGTCGACGGGGCCGCGGTCGCGCTCCAGGCGCTCGAACGGGCTGCTCATGACCTGCTCCTTGACTCACCCGATCCCGAGTTGGATCGGGTTACCGGTCAATCTGCACCGGCGAAGCGCAGGTCTACAGAGTCCGGCCGTGAGATTGGGATGAGATTCGAACGGGCCCAGGAGGCCCGTCTCACCGTGGCCTCTCACCCCGGGCTCACAAACTCCTCGGAAGTCGGCGCACCGCCAGAAGTTTCATCTAACGTATTCAGTGTGAGCGGGGTCGAAGTGGAACCAATAGAACTCCTCATACTCGGCGAATTGACGCTGCGGCGGAACGGTACCGCCCTGAAGGCCCCGCAGGGCAAGGCGGCCGCGATCCTGCTCGCCCTCGCGCCGGCGGGTGACGCGGTGCCGGTCCGCGAGCTCCTGAAGGTGATCGCCACCGCTTCCGGGCCCCCGAGCGACAATGCGGTGCGGCAGCACGTGGGGACATTGCGCGGATCCGAAGTGCCCATTGTCGCCGGCCCGCGCGGGAAGGGCACTTACAGCCTGGACTTCGCGCGCTGCAGAGTGGACGCCCTGGAATTCGTCGCCGGCGTCGAAGCCGAAGAGCCGGTCGACGCGCTGCTCGCGCTTTGGCGCGGCCCGGTCGACGAGGCGATGTTCCGGTCGAAGACCTGGGCGCCGGTACGGAAAGCGCGCACGCGGCTGCTCCAGCGGATCGAGCGGCTGCCAGAGGCGGAGCGGGCGTCGCTCACCGAGCTGGCCCGGTTCGCGGCCCTGTTCCCAGACGACCCCGAGGTGCACCCCGTCCGGCCGTCCGGGCGCGGCAGCAAGCCGCTGCTGCTCGTCGTCGAGGACAACCCCGACATCATGCGCGAGATCTGCGAGCAGTTGTCCACCTACTACAGGCTCCTGCCGGTCACCGGCCTGAGGGAGTGGCGGACGCTGCTGGCGGAGCGGCCGGAGAGCCTGGACGGCGTCCAGGGCGCGCTGGTCGATCTGCATCTCACCAGCACCCTCGACGACCAGCGCGGCCTCCATGTGCTGAAGTACCTGCGCCAGAAGACCGACATCCTCGCCGCGCTGGTCACCGCGAACGCCATGGAGAGCAGCGACTACAGGAACCAGGAGCGCAAGGCCGAGTTCCGCCTCGTCGCCATCGTGAACAAGAAGGAGTCCGACTGGTGGAACGCGTTGGAGATCGCCGCCCAGCTGCTGGTCGGTGAGGGCGACGCGGAGCGGCGGCACCGGCTGGAGACCAGGCTGGAGACCGCGTACCGCTTCTTCCGCCGCGAGCACCAGAACAACGATGCCGGCCGACAGCTGGAGAGGTGCAAGGACGACTACGCCACCGTGATCGGGCTCGTGAAGGTGGGGCCGCTGGAGCGGGCGACCGCCGAGGTGGCTCGCTTCTGCAAGGCCTGGCCGTCCTTCGAGATCCGATGACGCGCGGTCCGGCGCGCCCTGGAGGCTGATCAGGACGGCCACCGGACCGGCAGCACGACCCTGGCGTGCGCACCACCGAGCTCGCTCACATCGGGCAGGAACTCAAGCTCGCCTCCGTAGTGCGCCAGCCATTCCCTGGACGTCCGCACGCCGGTGCCGCGGCCGCCCCAACCGCTGAACTGCCGTCCCTCCGCAAGCCGGCGGCGCGCGTCCTCGGCGATGCCCACGCCGCTGTCCTCGATGTCGATCCGGCAGGACGGCGGCCCGTCCGCCCGCTCCACGACGGTCATGGTGACCCGCAGGACACCGAACTCCCGCCCCGTCCTCTCGATCGAGAGGCGGGCGTTGTCGAAGAGGTTCAGGAAGGCGTGGCCGAGCAGCCAGGGGTTGGCCTCCACGCACAGATCCTCGCCGCCCGCCAGCTTGCAGTCCACGCCCGGGTTCAGCAGCTGGACCTGGCCGAGGTGGTCATCGAGCAGCTCGGCGAGGCGGAGCAGCCGCTGCGGTTCGGCGGCCCGCTGGTACATCGCGGAGATCGGCTCCAAGCCGTCCAGGATCTCGAGGGCGCGGGCCGTGTCGTCGCGCTTCAGCGCGCTGCGCACGGCGGCCTTCCAGTTGGCCACCCAGTGCCCGATCACCCGGACCACCGACTCGCCCAACTCCGCCCGGAACAGGGCGTTGGCGTCGAGCAGAGCGCGGTACTCCGCCTCGATGGCGGTCCGCGCCTCTGCCAGCGGCACGTAGCCGGGACGCTCCTCGGCGAGGAGGTCCCGCAGCCCGGAGGGCAGCCGGAGCAGGCCGCCGGGCGTTTCCTGGAACAGGCCGCTGCGGCACAGCCGGGACGCCGCGGCGGGGAGGTCGGTGAGGTCCGGGATCAGCGCCGCGTGCTCGGGACGCCCTGCCACCTCGATCCCGCCGCGCAGGTCCTTGAGGGTGAAGACGGGATCGTCGAAGGCGGCGGCGACGCGCAGCAGCATGAGGGCCGGCAGGTCGCCCGCGTGCGGCGCCAGGAGCCGTTCGCGGGCGGCGACCCGCCACCCGTCGTCCTCCCGCACGCCGTTCAGCGCCGCGACGTCGAGGTCCTGGTAGCGGCCGCGGCCCGGGACGGCGGGCGTCACCAGGGCATCCAGCAGCGGGACCAGCACCTCGGAGCGGCCGCCGCTGTCGTGGTGGACGGCGTCGGCGACCACGGCGTCGCCGGTCACCCCGAGCAGGTGCAGCACCCAGCCCAGCCGCGGCTCGTCGACCTGCGCCGGGGTTCCCGCGAGCAGGTCGGCGGGATCGAGCTGGGCGCCCAGCCTGCGCAGCACGTTGACGAGCCGGTCCGCGCTGCCGGCCGTGCCCGGGGCGGCCAGACGGAGCAGGAACGGGAGGTCGACGACCAGGGTGCCGACCGGCGGATCGGCCGGGGAGGTGACGCCCGTCACCAGCCAGACGACCGGGCCGTCCTCCGGCGGCTCGGGCGGCGGATCGGCGGGCCCGGCGATCCAGGTCCGCACCCCGCCCCGGCCGAGGAGCGGAAGCGGCGGGAACCTGCGGTCGTCGGGCAGGCAGACGCGGCTCAGGAAGCCGTTCCCCGCGGGGTCGACGGGGAACGGCAGCCGGTCGGCGCCGACGAGCTGCTGCAGGGCGCAGCACAGCCGTGCGGCGGTGTCCTCCGACGGCCGCGCGATGTGGTCGCGCAGGGCGGCGAGCAGCTGCCAGGCGTCGGCGTCACCCGCGGGCGGGCACCACTCGGGGAAGCCGCGCGGGGCGTCCGATCTGCCTTCGAAGTACCAGCCCAGCACGGCGGCGGCCGAGGACTCGTCGAACGGCCACACCTCCGCGAGCTGCGGCACCGTCCGCGGGCCCGGCGGGGGCTGCTGCGTCGGGTCCTGCTCCAGCAGTGTCGCCGCGGTGTCGAACTCGCGGGCCTCCGCGCACGCCTCCACGGACTTCAGCCAGTCGGCCGCCAGGTCCCGCGCCGGCTCGCCGAGTGCGGCGACCCGCTCCCGGGCCGCACGGGTGATCTCGTCTGCCCGGGCCCGCTCCGCGTCCCGCACCTGCCGCGCCAGGTCGCCCAGGACCGACTCGGCGGCGGGCCGGTGCTCGTCCGCTAGCTCGGCGAGCGCGTGCAGGTCGGCCCGGAGAACGGCACCCGCCCGCCTGGCGCGGCGGAGCAGCGCCTCGGCGGTGTGCCGCACCCGCGCCTTCGCCGTCGTCCGCTCCGTCCGGAGCCGCCGGACGATCCGCGCAGCGGCCTCGGGTGAGAGCTCCGCCTGCTCGCGGAGGGCGTCGGCCACCGCGTACCGCCCGTCCTCGATCAGCTGGACGGCGGTGTCCTCCGGTGCCAGCGGATCGACGAGCCCCGCGAGCAGCAGGCCGGGCAGGTCGTCCGGGACGTCCGCCTCATGCAGGGCGGCGGCCAGCGCGGGGTAGCGCCACCGGCCCTGCCAGCCGCGCAAGGCCGTGGCGAGGCCCGCCTCCGTGTCGGCCTCCCCGTCCGCACCGGCTCCGGCGGCACGCGACGGGGCCTCCCGACCGGCGATCAGCGAGTCCAGGTCGGCGAGGACCGCGCGGAGCGCCGCCTCGTCGTCCGGCGGGGCCTCCGCGAGGCCGGGCCGCAGGCGCCGGTAGGTCTCGGCGAGGGCTGCCGCGGCGGCGACCAGCTCGGGATGCGGCTCGTCGCCGTCCGGCCGCTCCGCCCGGCCTGCGGCGGTGAGCAGCGCCCTGGCGGCGGAGACCACCTCCGCGAGCCGCTTGACGTACTTGCCGCGGTAGGTCTTGCCGGTCAGCAGCTCGTTGCGGGGCGCGACCTCTCGCCAGGTCGTGTCGATGACGCGTCCGACCAGGTCTTCGGGGCGCTCCCGGGCGGGGAGCAGCTCCTCGGCGAGCCTTGCCAGCGCGGTGAGGTCCCGGCGGTTGACGGCGTCACCGATCTGGCCGAACGGGCCGGTGTCATTGAACAGGGCGGCATGGGTCTTCTTCGCCCCGTCGATGTTGACCGGCACGGGCTGGGCCTCCAGCAGCGCGAGATCGAGCCGGGACCAGCCGTCCGCCAGCTCGGCGGTGCGCTCCAGCTGCCCCGCCGCCCGGGCCATCAGCTCGGCGGTGGACGCGCCGACCGTCCTGGCCGTGTAGGCGTCGGCGGCCCCGGCCAGCTCCGCCCACGGCCCGCCGTCGTCGGACGCCAGGTACTCGGCCACGTCCGCGGCCATGGAGTCGCGGGACAGCAGCAGCTCGCCGACCGCGACGGCGAGCAGCACCCGCCGCTCGGCGGCGGTCAGGTCGTCGGCCGCGGCGGCGGTGTAGAGCGCGCCGGGGCCACCCGGCAGCCCGCGACGGCCCACCGCCTCGGTGATCGCCGCCCGCGGACCCGCCGCGTCGGCGGCTTCGCCGCGACCGGCGTCGGAGACGAGACGGCTCAGCACCGCGGCCTCGACGAACGCGCCGGCGCACCACAGGCTCCGCACCAGGCGGCGGCGGTGGCGGTGGGCCTCCTCCGGGGCGACGCCGTCCGCGTGCCCGGTGAGGCAGAAGGCGAGCGCCGACCTGATCTCCGGGCCTTCCCCCAGCTCGGTGAGGACGGGCAGTACGGACCAGGGGTCGTCCGACCGCTCCAGCTCGGCGCGCACGATCTCGCCCGGCCGCTGCTCGCCGGCGACCCGGTCGAGGACGCGGCGGGCCGCGTGGACCGCGCTCTCGCTGTGCCCCGCGATGTCCCGGCCCACCCGCGCCTCGGTCGTGACACGCGCCGGGGCGTCCGCCGAGAGCGCCGGTGCCGCGGCCGCCCCGTCCGTGCCGGGCGCCGCGGCCACTCCGGGCGGCTCGCCGCACAGCTCCGCCACCTGATCGGCGAGCGCCGCGCCGGTCACCCGGACGCTCAGTTCCGAGCGCTGCAGGTGCCGGCCGCCGAGACTGCCGAACCCCCCGTACGACAGGTAGTTGAAGCTGCCGACGACCACGTCGTCGTCCCAGACCAGCACCTTGGCGTGGCCCGTACCCGAGTGCAGCGTGAAGAGGCCGGGGTGGGCGGTGGCCAGCTCGGTGAGCGCGTCGAGCGCCGTCTGCCCGCGCTCGGCGCCGCCGCGCTCGTCGTAGCCGATGGTCACCGCGACGCCCCGGTCGAGCAGGCCGCGTACCGCGTCGATCAGGCGGGCGTTGACGACCTCGTCGCTGAGCTGGGCGGACGCGATGACGACCCGGCGGCGCGCGGAGTTCAGGGCGAGCCAGAGCAGTTCCCGGTGCTCGCCGTCCAGTACCGTCCGTGCCGACGGCCGGGGACGGCCGGACGGTCGGATCCGCAGCTGCTCGGTCTTGGCGACCCACGCGAGCTGCCATGCCTGGACGGCGGCCGGGTTCTCCTCGCCCTCCGGCGGCTCCTCCGGTACCGGCTCGTCCTCGGCGGCGGTCACCGCGGCGGGCGTGCCGCCGCCCGGGAACCTGTCCGCGCGGTGGAAGATGCTGCGGCTGATCGGGCCCGGCACGTTCGTGCGCACCCAGCCGAGCAGGTCCCGGACGGCCTCGCCGCCACCGCCCCCGGGCGTCCGCAGGAGCAGCCCGGTCTCGGGCTGCGCGCCGGTGGCCGACAGCACGTTGCGGGACGTCACCAGCGCGGCCCGGTCGTCGCAGATCACCAGCTTCGCGTGGGTGCGCGCGGACACCTGGGGTCGCAGCATCGGCGTCGTCCTGGAGTACCTGGTGAGGCTGTCGAGCGCGTTCTGCGCGTCCTCCGGGAGGGCGGCCTGGTGCGCGATGCCCCAGACGACCACCACCTGGACGCCGCGGTCCATGGCCCGGCGCAGCTGCGGCGTCACCTGCTGCAGGGCCGCGCGCGTGACCCACGGGCAGACGATGACCAGCTGCGTCTCCGCCTCGTCGATCAGCTGGCCGACCACGGCCAGATGGTCCCGACCGCCGTGGACGGGCTCCACGTCCACCTCCCGGGCCTCCCGCGCGGCGATCACCGCGGCGACGCGCCGGGCCTCGTCCGCCAGGCCCAGGTGCTCGTCGCGGCGCCGCGCCGCGGGCACCGCCCCGCAGCCGGCCGCCCGCTCGGCGAGCCGGTCGATCAGCTCCTCCAGCCCCGGCGGCTCGACCAGCTTCTCCTCGGCGGCCTCCCGCAGCCGGGCGACGAACGACTCGCGGGGGAACTCCTCGGCCAGCCGGGTCAGCCGCTCGGAGGCCAGCTCCCGCCGGTCGGCCGGGAACCGCGGGTCGACGACCGTGATGATCAGCCGGTCGCTGGCGGTGTTCAGCTCCGCGCGGACGTTGATCGGATACCACCGCTTGCCGCCGCCGGTCCGGCGGTCCCGTGCCGAGCTGCGGACCGACAGGATCCGGCGCTCGCGGTCCCGCCGCGCCGGTCCGCCGCGCTCGCGCGGCGCACCCGGCGCGGAGGCCGCGAGTTCGTCGTCCGCGTCGGCGCGGTTGCGGTTGCGCAGCCAGTTCTGGACGGCGGCGTGGATCTCGGTCTGGCCGGCGTCCGCCAGCGTCAGCCGGGCGGCGGTGTGCCGCACCGCGTACCGGGGGTCGCCGGGTGCCCGGGCGCCGCGTCTCGGCATGACGTAGCCGGTGAGCCGCTCCATCATCAGCTCGACGCGGCGTTCCTCGCTCTCCAGGCCGGCCATCTCGGCGAGACGCCCGGAGTCCAGCCGGTCCTGCGTCTCCCCGCTGAGGGCGATCGCGCCGCTCGTGAAGTCCACGGTGAGGTAGCCGGCCCGCCACAGGTCGTGCACCAGGTCGACGACGACCCGGTGGCCGAGGCCGAGCAGCTTGGTCAGGGACGGGACGTCCACCGGCCGCGGCCGCTCACCGGTCCCGTCCGGCAGCGCCGCCGCGGCGATCACCCGCAGCGCCGTCTCCTCCAGCGGCGACAGCGTGTCGCTGTACCCCAGCCTGACCCGCACCTGCCCGACCTCGCAGGGCAGGTAGAGAGTGGTGATCTCGCCGCTCACGAGGTCACCGCCTCGGCCGCGGGCAGGACCGTCCCGTAGAGCCGGACGGCGGTGCACAGCCGCCCCCAGAACGGGTTCTGCTCCTCGTCGCCGGCCGTCCGGTAGGCGTTCCGGTCGACCTCGGCGAAGTGCCGGTGGTTGCCGATGATGACGAGCAGCCCGCGTGCCCGGGACATCATCACGTTGATCAGGTTCTGCTGGGTGAGATGCCCGAGGCTGCTCCACGGCACCCCCGGCGGGCCGTGCCGCTGGTCCCGGACGAGCGACACGATCACGATGTCGGCCTCCCGGCCCTGGAACGCGTGGATCGTCGAGACGTGGTCGCGCAGCACGTCGTACTGCTTCAGCAGCTTGGTTTGCTGCCGGTAGGGGGTGAGCACCGCCAGCGGATGCGTTCCGTAGCCGTGCTGGTTCGGCACCGGGGGCGGATCGAGCCGCTCCACCAGTGCGGCCGCCAGCCGCGCCTCGCCCGCGTTCGTCCAGCGCGGCATGTCGCTGCAGTCCGGGACGCCGTCGGTGTCGAGCCAGACCACCGACTCCCCGGCCAGCGTGTACGGGACCCGGATCGGCAGCGGCGGCACCGAGCGCCCGGTGCGCAGCCGGCCTGGCGGCAGGCCGTCGGGCATGATCCGGTCCGAGGCCGGATAGAACACCCGGCTCACCACCTCGGCGATGGGCTTGCGCATCCGGAACTGGGTGACGAGCCGCCGGAGCGGCAGGCGCTCCTGCTCCTTCACCGTCGTGGCCGGGTTCTCCAGCACGCGGAACAGGCGGCGGAACGTGTCGAAGGCGTCCAGGTAGAGGCCGCGCTGCTCGCCCAGCGCGGCCAGCTCCGGTGAGGGGTCGCCCGCACAGTCCGCCAGGAACCGCTCGAAGTCGCTGCGGCGGTGCGCGCCGAGCTGCCGGTGGTCCCCGATGAGCGTCCACGCGGTGCCGCAGGCCAGCGGCATGGCCAGCTCGGTGGGCCACGCCTTGGCGGCCTCCTCCACGATCACCCATTCGAACCGGCTGCGGGTGCCGCCCGGCATCACGGCCTCCTCGGTGGCGGTCGCGCAGGTCGCGAACACCAGGTTGGCCGCGCGTTCCAGGCGGTCGCCGAGCTCCGGCAGGACGTTCTCGCCGCTGCGCTCGTCGAGCAGGCCCCGCCACCGGACGAGCACGTCTTGCAGCTCCCGGTTGCGCAGCCGCCCGCCGAGGACCTCGTCCACCCGCTCGCGGACCCGGCGGGCGAGGCGCACCGCCAGCATCTCCCGCGTCCACGGGCGGATCTGGGTGTTCGGCGGGGTGCCGCTGTGCGAGGTGATCCGCAGCGCGGGGACGTCCATCCGCTCGGTCGGCCGGCCGTCCTGGTCGAGCTCGCCCATCCGGGTCAGGATGCGCTGCGCGAGGTTGTCCAGCGCGAAGCCGGACTGCGCGGAGACCAGCACCCGGGACGCGGGCTCCGCCTTCAGGTACGCCGCGACGGCCTCGGCGACGACCGTCGTCTTCCCGGTGCCCGGCGGGCCCTGGACGGCGTAGAACGGCCGGTAACTGAGCATGTCCCGGACGATCGCGGGCCCGTCCTCGCCCTCCAGCCGGGCGCCCGCCGTACGCCAGCGATGCGGCAGCGTCTTGATGGACCGCGGGTCGCGCAGCTGGGCCAGCAGCCCGCGCGCCCGGACGAGGTCCAGCCGGGCGAGCGCCTGCCGGGTCAGCGCCGTGCGCGTCCCCGTGTCGCTGAGCGGCCGGATCCACCCTCGTTCGGGCATGTGCCCGGTGCCCTGCGCGGAACGGCGGAGGATGACCCGGTCGTCGCCGGCGCGCTCCTGAACGATCGTCCAGACGGACCGTTCGGGCGGAAAGCTGGCCCGGCCGTCGATATCCTCACCGATCTCCACGAGCGCCTCGCCCTCGTCGTCCTCCAGGTGCTGGAAGAAGTCGCCCAGCGAGGGCCGCAGCCACGGCGAGTCGGCGAACTTGGTGAGCAGCGAGTCGTTGTAGATGAGCTTCTTCTCTCGCTCCGGCTCCCAATCCACGGTGACCTGGCCGCCGTTCGTCTCACCCTTGGCGAAGGCGTACGTCCGCGCCTGCAGCTCGACACCCTGGTAGCGCAGCAGCAGGTCGAGCGCGTTGCCGTACTCCTGGTCCTCGGCCGCCTCGGACGAGGCGGGGGAGAGCTGGTCGCGCAGCGGCCTCCAGGACGGCCGCCCGGCCAGCGCGGCGTCCATCACCGCGTCCGCGACGTTGATGGCGACGATGTCGACGGCCGGGACGTCGATGAGCACCGCCGACTGGACGAGGTCGTCCAGGGCCCGCCGGGCGGCGCCCGACTCCCGCTGCGCGACGTACTTGATGATCAGCGCCTCGTCGAGCGGATCGCCGAACCCGCCCCAGGTCTTGCGCCGGTACGGTTGGCAGAACCACGCGGCCTGCCGGCCGAGCAGCACCGTATGGGAGTTGCGCTTGTCCTGCGGGTCACCGCCGCGTACGAACGGCGCGGCGCCCAGCGGCGAATGCAGGAGCTGGGCGTTGGCGAGCTCGTCCGCCATGAAGGCGGCGATCTCCTCGCGGCCCTGGTCGGTGTCGGCGCCGTGCGTGATCCAGCGCCACTGCTTGAGGTTGGTCGCGGCCTCCTTGGGGTTGTCCACGATGAGGAACGGCTTGTCCTGGTAGCCGTCGGCCAGCGAGCGCCGGAGGGCGTCGAGGTCCTCCCAGAGCCGCAGGTGGACGTCCGCCGCCGTGGGGCGGGCACGCGGGTCCGGGTCCAGCATCGCGGCGAGCAGCTTCGCCAGCCTGCCGGGGAGGCGGGAGTCCAGCGCGTCCACCATCCGCCTGTTCAGCTCGGCGTGGCGGGCCCGGACGGGCTCGGGCAGCGGCTCGGCGGTCAGCAGCGCGGGATCGCAGAACCAGTCCCACACGGTGGCGGCCAGGCTGAACACGTCGGAGGTGAACTCCTCCAGCATCGGAGCGGGGTCCCCGTCCGGGTAGAGGAAGCTCAGTCGCTCGGGTGGCTGGCACGCCAGCATCCGCAGGTCCGGCTCGGTGCCGTCCCCCACGAACAAGGCCCGCAGCTCAGGGAGGTCGACGTCCGAGTCCAGGGTGCGGCGCAGCAGGTTGCCGATCAGCGAGCTCATCTCGAAGCGGGCGATCCACAAGCTTGGCCGGTCCCCGGACAGGTCGGCCAGGATCGAGGACGGCCCGAGGCAGCGGTGCTGAACCCCGAGGTCGTGCAGTTCCATTAGGGCCTCGGCGAGCCGCATGAACTGCATGACCGCGAACATCGGATCGGCGCGCATGGCGTCGGCCGCGCCCGCGTCCGCGAGGGTGTGGTCAGAGCCGCGGGTGGCCACGAGCGCGATGCCCTTGGTGCCGACCCCGGCCTTGGCGGTGGACTCCGGCTCCTCGTAGCCCCCGTCCAGGAACTGCGGCAGGGCGGGCAGGGCGGACGCGCCGAGCCGGAGCAGGACGCGCACCTCCTGCTCCCATAGGAGCCCGCCGACACCGACGAGGCCCGCGTAGACGTGCAGGTCGGCGGGGCGGCCCTGGCCGTCCACCAGCCGGTAGCGGCGCAGCCGGCCGGCGATCAGGTCAGTGCCCTCCAGCCCACCGGGGCTCAACCGAAATGGCCCGTATTTCGCGGTCGCGGGATCGACGCACAGATAGTGGACGAGGCGATCGACGTCATCACCAGGGTTCACGCGGCTCCCTCCACTCGCCTCCATGGTGGTCGACCGCATCTGACCGGATCGCCCGCTGGCCGAATAAGGTCATCGACGGGAGGGGAGTGCACCGAGGCAAAGTGACCTCAGAGGACATCGAACGTACGGCTCAGGCTGTGAAACCTCATCGAGTTCCGCGACCTCTGCCGCTACGTAGCGGGTCCAGGCCCAGGCGCTGAGCCTCGGGATATGACCGCGGATGCCTTTGAGGCATGTCCTTCGACCGCACCGACTTCGGCCATGAGTGTCCGTGACATAGTGAGAACGGCCGCCGGCCGCCGAAAGGTGCTCGCGGCCCTGGCAAGATCGACCATATCGTCCCGCCGTGCTGGCACGTGCGATCCGGATTCACAGGCTCACGAGACGACGAGGAGGTTGCGGTGCCGCTGGAAATCGGATTGTGGCGTGTCGACGACGAGCCGGTAAAGGTCCCCATGGCGTCGATGCCGTTGGAGTCGCGCCTTGAAGCGCTGATCGAAGCCGACCCGAGCATACTCGGCCTACCGCTATTGCTCATCGGCCGCCAGGTTCCCACGGCCTACGGCACCTTCATCGACCTGCTGGGAATCGACGCGGAAGGCACGCTGCACGTACTGGAACTCAAGCGAGACCGCACACCCCGCGAGGTCGTCGCGCAGGTGATGGACTACGGCTCCTGGGTACAGGGCCTTACCAACGAGGAGGTCCGCGCGATCTACACCCAGTACATGCAGGCCCGAGGCGAGGCCACCGAACTGGACCAGGCTTTCGCCGAATGCTTCGACTCCGGCCCTCCAGATGCCTTGAACACCGCCCATACCCTGACCGTGATGGCCAGTGACATCGACGCTGCGACTGAACGGATCGTGACGTACTTGGCTTCGGAGTACCAGGTACCGGTCAACGTGCTGTTCTTCCGCTACTTCGAAGATCAGGGCCACAAATACCTGGCGCGGACCTGGCTGATGGACGAGGCGAGAATGGCCGCTCCGGCGACGGGGCCCAAGAGCCAGAACAAGAAGGAGCCTTGGAACGGGCAGGACTGGTACGTCTCCTTCGGCGAAGAGGAAGGTATCCGGGACTGGTCGGATGCCCGTCGCTACGGCTTCGTATCCGCCGGCGGCGGGGATTGGTTCTCTCGAACTCTGCGTGCCCTCAAACCGGGCGCGAGAGTGTTCGTGTACATTCCCAAGGTGGGATACGTCGGTGTCGGCACGGTCTCACAGGAAGCCCAACCCTATGAGGATGCCGAACTGTTTGTTGGTGGTGTCCCGCAAAAGATGGCCGACCTTGACCTGGCCGGCGGCTACCGCCATGACCTGCCAGAAGACGGACAGGATCGCCGTGAATGGGTCGTCGCCGTGGATTGGCAGGCGACCGTTCCTCGCGATCAAGCGCTCTGGAAAACTGGTATGTTCGCCAATCAGAACTCTGCGTGCAAACTCCGGGCCCGCTTCACCCTGGACGAGGCCACCCGCTACTTCAAGATCGACGCCTAGTTCCCAGCGGCATTTCCGCGCGGCGCGGAAACTGACCGACGACGAGAATACCGGGTCGCGCGTCCGGACGGGCAGGAACTCCCCGGCGATGCGCGCGTCACGGTATGCGGCCCCGGCCTGCGCATCCTCACGTCTGCGGACTGGTACTGGGTCAGCGGAGGGGAGGTGCGGCCTGCTGGGCGAGGCCCAAGGCGTACTCGGGCCACCAGGCACCGGCCGCCGGATCGACCACGCCGTACTCGGGGTCCTCCGGCCCGGCGGTGCCGCGGGTGCAATGGCCGTCGGATTCGCCGGGACGCTTGATCCAGAGGAAGGCGTCGACCAGGGGATCGCCGGTGCGGGTCGAGGGCCGGGCGCCCAGGCCGCGGCCCGGCGGGTTGCACCAGACCTGGGGGTCGGTGTATTTGTCCGCCGGCGGCGTCCAGGGTCCCTGGCCGTTGCGGCTGGTGTCCAGGACGAAGTGTGTGAGCCCGCGCGGATCGTCGGGGACGGTGGCCAGGTCGGTGTCGGAGCAAGTGGTCGCGCCCGTCTTCTGGCGGAAGCGCAGGCACTTGGACAGTCTGATGCCGTACGAGACCAACTCGTCGGTGCTGCGGTAGTTGGAGACGTTCAGCGCGAAGCCGTCGGCCTTGGCGATGCCGCCCTTGAGCAGGCGGCCGGCCATGCCGAGCTGGGCGCGCGGTTCGCCGTATCCGGCGTCGTAGTCGTTGAGCGGCTGCCAGTCGGAGTGGCCGGAGTCCACATAGACGCCGGTGCGCGGCAGCCGCTGCAGGGCGCCGATGGCGTAGTTGATCTCGCGGAAGCGTTCGTCGACCCGGGCCGGGTCCTCCGGCGTTCCGGTGGTCCCTCCACCGCCCTCGTTGCACCACGGCTCGCTGGGCAGCAGCGCCAGCCCGTCGGGCTCGACGATCACCACGGACCGGCCGCCGCCGATCCCCTTGGCGAAGGCGTCGATCCAGGCGCGGTAGGCCGCCTCGCTCGGCGCGCCACCCGCCGAGTACTGCGAGCAGTCCCGGCCCGGTACGTAGTACGCGACCAGCACCGGAACGGCGTGCTGCTTGGCGGCCCTGACCATCGTCTGCCGCACCGCCGTCCGCACCTCGGCGGGGGTGCCGCCGGTGAACCAGATCGCCTGCGAGACCTTGGACAGGGCCCGCATGTGCGCCGCGTCGGCTTCGCGCCCCGCGGCCGCCCAGACGTCAGCCTGTCGCCCGGCGTTGGTCGTGGGCTCGACATAGAACCTGGCCTTCCCGGCCAGCGGATCGTCGTGCCCCAACGCCTGCGCCGGCTGGGCGAGAAGCGCGACGATGCTCGTCGTGGCGGCGGCGAGGATCCCGATGCCTCGTCTCATCCGGTACTCCAGACTCTCGGGGTGGTGGAGGAGGCGCACCCATGAGAACCGCTGACGTATCAGGCCATGCGGGACGAGTGAGGCTGACGTGGGAGCGCTCCCATGAAGGAGTCTGAGCAGGCTCCGAAGATCCGTCAAGACCCAACATCCCGACGATCGTCCGATCGTCCCTGCGCGGTGGCGCTGCCAGCGCGTCAGCGTCGTTGACCCAACCCCTACCCGCGTCAAGGCGTTCAGCGGCCGTCAGTGACCGTGCCCGCCTACCCGCCGCGACAGACGGGCCACCAGACCGCCCCACACCAGAAACACCGACGAGAACCTCATCGAACGACGCCATGACGGTGGACAAGCCGCTGGCGAATCCGCTTCAGATGATATCGCCTCCGTGGGCAATAGGTCGACTGAACGCCGCGCAGGAACTCATTCATAGTCGAGCGACTGCCAATTAGCGACCGAAGTCGAAGAAAGGGTCACCCTCCGGAAGTGGGTGTGGTTGCGGCAGGGGTTCCTGGTGTGCGGATGGGATTGGTGGCTCTTCGTGTACTCGAAAGGTGTCTTGGTCGATGGAGTCGGATTCCCTGCGGACGGCCTCGGCCAACTCGGCGTTCGGCCATCTCGTCGTGGAGTCCCAGGTGCACTGAGCGAATTGTGCCAGCACGCGGCGTGGGTAAATCGATCCGGAATTGTATTGCAGGAGGGCGCCAGTGAAATCCGTCCCGGTGAGGTCGGCGCCGGTGAAAACGGCTCCCACCAGGTGGGCGCCGATGAACTTGGCCCGTACGAGCCTGGCGCCATTGAAGCACCAGGCGCCGACCTCGGGGGCGCCGCTGAGATAGGCACCGGTCAGGTCGGCATCGGTGAGGTCGGCACCGATGAAATCGCCGACGATGCCGAAGTCGGCGTCGCGTAGATCCGCGCCGATGAGTTTGGCGCCGGTGAACTGGGCTCCCGCGCTCGCGGTCCGGGCCGGTTCGGCCCAGGAGAGATCGGCATGGCGCAGATCGGCTCCGCTGAGGTCGGCGCCTCTGAGATCGGTGCCCTCGGGGAACCGGACGCCCCGCAGGTCGGCCCCACGCAAGTCCTTGCCGACGAGTTGAGCGACGGCCTCGGCACTGCTGTCATCGATCAGTTCCGCCAGGTTCTCCGGTGAACCGGACGGTCGACTTTTCCCTGTCCACTCCACGGTGATGGCGTCGTCGGGGACGACCCTTCCGTGCAGCGCATACAGATGGAAACCGTCGCGGTAGCGTAGCGCCGGACCTGTGCGGCAGTGCAGGACCAAGGGGTCTTCCCCGAGCCTTGGCGAGGTGGCGAGACGGACCTGGGTGGGACGCTCGCACACCAGGCATACTTTCTCGAAGGGCCACCAGCCACCGCAGGACTGGATGAGTTCTTTCCACAGCGCCAGCCTGTGATTCCACGCCTCCCGGCGTCGTTTTCGGAAGAACCATCCGCCCTTCTTTCCTTCCTGACCGCTGAGCAGGGTCAGGAGGAACTCGCCCGGATCCGGCACACCGTGGGCGGCCGCGATCGCCTGGGGCTCTGGCGCGCCGAACTCACTCCAGTTCCAATCGGGATCCCCGCGGGGTGAGTCGATCCACACCAGCTGAGGCTGCGGCGCGCCGACCAGTTCATACAACCCGCGGACTGCCGCCTCGGCGGCGGACCGGTCGGCCGGTTCAGTGGATTGCCGTCCCGCCCAATCAGGTAGGCGAGCGGCCAGCCGGGCGATTTCAAGGCCGGCAATGTCCGGGTGGACATAGATCTCGGTGTTGAACGGGCGAGGCAGCGCCATACTCGCTCTCTATCACGGGACGCGCCACGCATCCAGGCCCGAGCCGATGCGGCCTCAGTCAGTCGGACGCTCCTAGCGGTACCGCCCATTTCCGGCAGACCAGAACCATCATTTGCGCATTTGCGTGCACCATCGAATCGTGGTGGCACCCGGTTTCCGGTCCCTGGCTCACACCGCTCGTCGGCAACAGCGAGCGGCCAGCGGCAGATGAGGTAGTGCGGCTGCGGTGGCGATGTCTAGAGTCTGCGTCGTGACTGACACTGGAGTCGACACCGACAAGCGCGTTGCCGAGGCGTGGGCGCGGATCGAGACCGGCCTGAGTCGCGTCCTGCCGGCTTCCCTACGGCAGTTCAATGCGCAGGCCACGGTACAGGCAATCGATGCGGTGGAGGCCGACTTGGCCATACCACTGCCCCAGGATTTCCGCGCTAGTCTGCGAATTCACAACGGAACCGGCCCCGGCGCGACACTGCTGCCCCCTGAGCCCAGCCCGGTACCGCTGACTTGCCTCTGCGACACTAACGAGATCATCGAAATGACCCGGATGTGGCGCGACAACTATCATCCGGAGCCGGACTGGGACGATCCTCAAGTCTGGGCATACCTGGTCGACACGAAGATGCTCTGGCTGAACGGGCCGGTACGGCCGATCATCGGTTCGCCCGGCGCAGTGGTCGTCGGCGACATGAACGGCGACGTGCAGTGGCTGCTCGACTTTGATCCGGCCCCTGGGGGAACGCCCGGACAAGTGGTTCGGGTTGACGTCGAATGCGCCTCATGGGACGTGCTGGCTCCGTCCTGGACGCAGTTGCTCGTCCGCTACGCCGAAGATCTGGAACTGTACGCCGCTGATCCTGATAACTCGACTCTGGAGATCGGTCACCTCGGACCGGCCTGCGAATGGGGCAGCACGCCGACGGACTCTTGGGGGAGGCGTCCCGCATGGCTCCAGGACGTTCAGCCTCGCAGTCCGTACTCGACATGACAGCCCCGCACAACGTCCTCACGGCCGAGTGCGCCCTGCCATCGGCATGAGCACGCGATCGTAGCGGGCGGCTCAAGTCCTGCAGGCGCTACCGAAACTGCGACCACCTATGCCACAGGTCCTGACCGCTGGACGACTCATGCTCCCACGACCGAGGTCGCGAGGCTGGCCTGGGCGGACACCGACCTCCAGGGCGCGGGGCTGCGTCCCCAGTGGATCTCCACACGGTCAGAGGACCTGATCAAGAAGAACGGACTCGTCCAGGACAACCGCACCACCGAGGGCTGCTCCATCGACAGGATCGCCCGTCATCACCGGATCTCCGTCCGAACCGTCCAGGCGGCGACCGGAGTTAGCCCTTGCCGCCGACCCGCTTCCACGACCTCCGGCACGGAGCCGCAACGCTCGCCCTGCTCGGCAACGTCAACATGAAAGTGATCAGAAAGGCTCTCGGCTCCGAGGTGTCCTGGGCAGCGGCCGAAGCGGTGGCTGCCGTTGTTCCTCGTGACCGCAGCCGAGACCATCCGACGACACCAACGTGATCTCATTCGCGGAGCACGGCAACCGGGGCGGCCAACACGCAGGGTAACCATGGCCGGGACGGCCGGCCCCCGCATCGTCCGCGGGCAAGAGCACTTCACCGGCATCCCGTGCACGCCGGGCCGGGGAAAAACGGACACCTGGAACGCGACAGGGACTCCGTTCAAGATCGCAATCTTGGACGAAGTCCCTGGTCAGAGGAGCGGAGGATCGGGGATTTGAACCCCGGATGGGCTTGCACCCAAACCGCATTAGCAGTTCCCTTTTTGGCGTGCTATGTGATGATTCGCCATCCCAGCGAATTCACGTTCCCGCAGGTCAGCACCCACATGATGCACCTTCAGCCGCCGTGATCCATTACAGTCCGTGCGCACCCTGTGCTCACCAACCGTCAAGGAACCCGAGAAGGGTAGACCCGTCATCTGAGCACTCACCGTAATTATCGGGCCGACTTCTGTGGCCAGCCGCCACTTGCCCTACCGCAGGCGGCTCGACAGACTGTCGGATCGGCAGCATGAGACCGCCTCCTGGGACGGCAGCGGGTGGTGCGGATTCAGGGATACACGGTGCGGCGGCTCGCCAGGCCTCAAACATCCGAGCCCCTGGCGTCGGCAGACGCGGACGTTACCTCTCGATGCCAGAGGCGTTCTGAGCAACTGCGCTCGTCGTAGCTTCCCGCGACGCGTGGGGAAACCACAGCGCGATCAAGGCTGGCCTGTGCCACCACAATGGAGCGGGAGAGCGCCCAGGGCCCCCTCATCGCCGTCGGCTTCTTCTGCGGCCTCGCCACGCGGGACCCGAAAACGTATGAATATAGGTGTCGAGTAGTCCGTGGTCGCGTCCGTATCGAAGCCTCACGGGCCGGGCCAGTGTTGCCATGTCGATGCGCCGGAGAGCTGCCCCCGACGTCAAGGAGTCCCGGATGTCCTTCGCTGAGCACATCGCGCCGATCTTCCGCGGGGCCATGGAGATCCTGCGGGAGGAGGGGCGACCGCTGAAGCCCGCCGAGGTGCGAGATGCGGTCGCAGCCCGGGTCACCATCGATCCAGAGCATGAGGAGCTTAACGCGCATGGGCAGATTCGCTGGCATGCACAGCTGGGGTTCCGTACCGGGGAGGCGGCGTCGATCGGCTGGATGACTAAGAGAAACGGTTGGGCGATCACTGAGACCGGGATCCAGGCCCTCAAGGACTTTCCGGGCGACGAGCTTTATCGAGAGTTGGGGCGCCAGTACCGTTCCCGGCGCCAGGCGAACGAGACCAGGACCTATATCGATCCTCGCTGGAAGCGGGTGCGCGAGGCGCTGGCCCAGGTGGCGCCCGGATCTTGGACGACCTACGGAGACCTCGCCGAGTTGGTGGGCATGGCGGCCCAGTCGGTGGGCGGATTTATGGCCGAGTCGGGGGCGCCGGGTGCGCACCGGGTTCTGCAGGCTAGCGGCAAGATCTCGCCAGCATTCCGCTGGCCGGATCCGGAGCGGACCGATGACCCTCGGGACGTCCTGCAGCAAGAGGGACTCAAGTTCGACGAGGCCGGCCGCGCGGATCGTACAAAGCGGATCACCGTTGACGACTTCCGGAGGATGTTCCCGGACGCGAAGGTGCCCGCACCTCTCCCTGATACTGAGGAGGATCCCGGGCTTCCTGCCCCGTTCGACCAGTTCCAGCGGAACATCAGCTATGCACGCCAACTTATCCAGGGAGGCCAGAACCTGGAACACCTCAAGGTTGGCGCCTTCGATGTCACCGACCTTTACCGAGCGGCCTGGAGCCAGGCCGTTGCCGCGATCGATCACTGGGTCACCCGGGAGATCGTCGATCGAGGCGTCGTTCTCGCGCTGCGTCCCGGCGCACCACGGCCTGCCTCGAGCGCCGTCTGGTCATGCGCAGGCATGTCCTCACCGCATTCGGGCAACTGATCGAAGTTTGCGCGGCCGTCACGCCTGCGATCGCGGTGAGCGATCTGGGGTTGCACATCTGGCAGCGGAAACGCAATTACCGGCACCCGCTTCGCGGTGAGCTCACGCGGGTGGCCACTTACCGCCTCGGCGCGTCACCGGCGACTCGAAGGATTCGTCCGACGCGGGGTGTCGGCGTTGTGGGGCTATGTTGGAAGCTCGATCAGGAAGTGAGCGTCGATGTGGCGAGCCTTGCCCGAGATCTGGTGGACGAGGGCGCATTCACCTCATTCCGGGCACAGGAGGGTGCGGATGCCGTGATGGGGTTTAGTTGGGAGGAGTTCCAGCGCTACCGCCATCGCGGCGCGGTCTTCGCCACCCCGATCAGAAACGGTAGGTCCAGGTTCGTCGGCTGCGTCAGCTTCGATGTCTCGCATGGCTACGATGGCCTCAATGTGCAACGCATCTGGCATATTCTCAATTCATTGAGCTTCGTGGTGGGAGAGGATGGGTTCGAGAATGTCTGAGGTGGGCGAGATCACCCGTGAGACCTGTGGCCGCTACGACGCCAATGCGAACTCCTATGGCGAAGCCTCCGAGGACTACGGCAGGTTTCCGGGACTGCGTGCGGAGGTCGTCGAGTTCGCGCGGCTCGCTCCTCGCCCTCTGCCCGTCCTGGATCTGGGATGCGGCGGTGGCAGGGACGCCCGGCTACTGGCATCGCTCGGCCGCACGGTGATCGCGGGCGACTATGCCCCGGCCATGCTCGAATGGGCCCGGGAGCGATCGCGGGGGGAGGGGCGCATGCTCGGTTTCCTGCGGCTGAACGCCTTGGCGCTCCCACTCCGGGACGCGTCGGTGGCCGGGGTGTGGGCTTCGGGGAGCCTGCTCCACATCCCATCGGCCGGGATGGCGCGCGCGCTGGCCGAGGTCCACCGCGTCCTGGCCCCGGCGGGCATCGCGGCGATAAGCATGCGGATCGGAGATGGCGAGGGCTGGAAGGAGGGCGGATCACTGGACGGGCGGCGCTGGTTCACGTTCGTCGATCCGGACGCGTTCACCGGCTCCATGGAGGCGGCCGGTTTCGCCGACGTCCGCATCCGCTTCGCCGGCCGTGCGGGCTGGTTCATCGCGGTCGGTACGCGATAGCCCGCATCATTGCCAGGCGTCGGGGTCGGAGTTGGGAGCCGCCCGGCGAATGCCCCCGCGGGGGTCATCGACATCGCCATGGTGCCGAGGGATCAGATGGATGTGCAAATGGTCGATGCTCCGCCCGGCCGCCTTGCCATCATTGATACCGATCGTGTACGCCTCGGGAAAGTACTTCTCATCGATGAGATCCCGCGCCGCGCGCATCAAGGTGTAGGCGCTGAGGACCTCGTGATCGTCCAGATCGAAGAACGAGACGACATGCCTTCTGGGGACTATCTCGATATGCCCGGGATTGGCAGGGAAATTATCAAAGCGCGCATAGAATAATTCGTTCTCGCAGAGGATCCTGTTGAGTGACGGGTCGTCCGCCTGGCAGAAAAGGCAGTCTGTGGCGATCCCGGCGCGCCGGGATCGCGGTCTGCCCTCCGCATGCCGACGGCGTCCCAGGAGGAGATCGATCAGGTGTCGGAATCCCCTGCTCGGCCCTTCTCGCGACGTATGCCCGATGACCATTATGTTTCGAGTCTCCCCTATCGCTCAAACGTGTGAGTATGCGAGAACCGTTGATCAATTGCGGAGCGGGTGTGTGGTCGAGACTTCGCAGATGGTAGCGGTCGGCACTGCCGTCCGAAGGTGAACGGTCACAGCAATCATCGGGGTCACGGTAGATCCTGACAGTTGGCTATGTCACAAATGTCGTATCCGTCCACTAGAACACGTTACGACTCTGGCGTTTCAGACTGCAAGGTCCCGCTGCGCGAAAATAGCCGCTTTCAGGTGTTCGGCCGGTGACGGCCGGTCGGCGCGATCGGCGTCGGACGTGGTCAGGGAGGCTGCCTTCTCGCCGAGGCAGCAGCGCCTTGTGCTCGGGAGATCTCGTATACGGGTTCGGCTTCCAGCACAGGGCCGCGCCCGAGCCTCTGGAGGGCGCGCTTGCGCCAGTAGGCGCGCTTGGCAGATGGAACCGCGGTGCCGGACGGTCGCGGGATCCCAATGTGAGGGGATGCGGTAGTCGGTCGAGGCTCGGTGGGTGAGAGCCGCGCGTGGAGGGCGGCGGGCCGTCCAGACGGCGGTTCGAGTGGGGTCGACTCCCGTAGCCAGTCGAGACTCGGCCTACCGCAGGCGGTTCGACACAGTGGGGGATTCGGCGTCACGCGGCGACGAGCCGGTAGAGGGCTGGTTGACCTGCCCTGGCAGGACGGCCAAGGACGCGAGCGACGTCCCGTGTCCAGAAGCCGTCGAACATCCAAGCGATCAGCCACACCGGTACGGCGTATCAGCGCACCCGCTGGTACATGGCCGGCAACGCCAGGCGTGGCTCGGGAAGCTCATCCGCCCGGACCGGACTTGGGGGACCCATCGTCACGGGCCAGACGCCCTCCTCGGACTGGAAGCAGGCTGACACGCATACGCCCGTCCCACGTCAAGCCCCCTGTCCCGCCTGTTGCCGCACAACATCCTCCCGGCGTATCGCGGAGCGCATCCGATTTGCATCGCTCCTGGAGACGCCATCCGGGACGCGCGGGAATAGGCCGCCGTCTTGTATCTGCTTCAGCTCACGTGGCGAACATCGTGGATATCTCACGGGCAGACGACGTCGGCACCTCCTCCCCGGAACCGGCGTGGGAGATGTCGGGCATGGACCATGTCCAGCTGCCGGCGGGCGCGGTGCTCACCGAACCGCCGGTCCCGCTGTGGGCGTTGGTGCTGGAGGGCGAACTCACGCTCGAGGCGGCGTTCGAGGCGCAGTCGCTCGCCGAGGGGGACGCCGTCCTCATCGACGCCCGCACCGCTTACCGGCTCACCGCGTCGGAGCGGCACGAGGAGTCCGCCCTGGTCGTGGCGGACCTGCGCATGGCCGTCCCGGTCCGTCGGCTGCCCAGTCCGCTGGTGGTCCGCGGCTTCGGCACCCGGCACGGCGGCGTCATGGCGCTCGTCACGCAGTGCCCGCTCGAACGCGCGTGCCGGCCGACCCTGTTCGCCGCCAGCTACGGCAACCTGATCGGCGCGGCGATGACCACCTCCTGGCAGGAGGACCAGGGCGGCGACGCCGGACCTTCCGACGAGGCCGTCACCGCAGTGGTGGCCGCCGTGACCGCCCGCCCGGCCGAGCCGTGGACCGTCGAGGGGATGGCCCGCCTGGTCCATCTGTCGCGTTCCGCCCTGGGCGAGCGGTTCCGCCGCGCACTCGGCCGCGGACCCGCGGAGGTGCTCCGGGAGATCCGGATGCGGGAGGCGCGCCGGCTGCTCGCGGACCCCTCGCGTCCGGTGGAGTACATCGCGTCCGCCGTCGGGTACGGCTCCACCGCCGCCTTCAGCCGGGCGTTCTCGTCCCACCACGGCGTCGCGCCGCAGGCCTGGCGGGAGCCGTCACCCGCGCGGGACGCGCAGCGCGGCGAAAAGCAGCCCGGCCGCCGCGGCGAACCCCGTGCCGAGCAGGAAGGCCGCCTGCACGCCGCGGGCGTCCAGGAGCGCGCCTCCTGACGCCGACCCCAGCGTGATCGCCACCTGGAACGCGGTGACCTGCAACGACAGGGCCGACTCGGCGCGTTCGGGCTCGACGCGGGTCACCCATAGCTGGGTGGCGACCGGGACCATGTTGAAGGCCAGGCCCCACACGACGACCCCCGCGGCCAGCACCGGCAGGGATGGCGCGGTCGCGGTGACCAGCAGGCCGCCGGCCAGCAGAAGCGGGGCCGCGGCGACCACAGCGCGCAGCCGTCCCGCGAACCGCCCGGCGGCGAGGTTGCCCGCCAACCCGCCCACGCCCCAGGCCAGCAGCAGCCATACTGTGGCGCCCGCGTCGACGTCCTCGATCGCGACCCGGACGAAGGGGTAGGCGGCGAAGTTGCCGAACGCGACCAGGACCACGCCCAGCACCCCGGCCATCAGCCACCGGTTGGCGAGCGCCGCCCGCAGCATCGCCATTCCGGCGGCCGGGTGCGGGGGCACCGGCGGCAACGTCAGGGCCACGGCCAAAGCAGCGACGATGCCGAGGGCCGCCGCGACGCCGAACACCAACCGCCAGCCGACAGCGTCGCCGAGCAGGGACGCCAACGGGACGCCGCCGATCGTCGCGAGGGTGACGCCCAGCGCGATGGACGTTGAGACCACGTTGTCGCGTCCCGGCACGGCGCGGGTCCCGGCGCCGAACGCGAACGACCAGTACCCGGCGATGGCGACCCCGAGGACGAGCCGGCCGAGGAGCAGGACGGCGAAACCGGGGGCGACCGCCACCGCCAGGTTCGAGACGGCCGCCGCGACCAGCAGCCCGGTCAGGACCGTGCGCCGGTCGGTCCGCGGCAGCAGCACCGCGATGCTGGGGGCGGTGACCGCGCCCGCGACCGCGGTCGCCGCGACCGCCAGACCGGCGGTGCCCTCGCTGACTCCGAGGTCGCCGGCCATCGCGGGCAGCACGCTCGCCGGCAGGAACTCGCTGGCGACGAGCACCGCGATCCCGGCAGCGAGGGCGACGATCGGTGACCAGTTCGTCGAGCCGCCGGACCGTGCCGGGGACTCGGGCGGCGAAGTGTCTGCGGACGGCGGCGAGGACTGAGGCGTGGACATGCCGTCCAGCCTCGCCTCCTCCGCGCCGCCGCAGTTGATCGCGTGACGCGCATGGTTGATCGTCTGACCGGTCTGCGCGGTACGCGATCGTCGATGCGGGCACCGCGCAGGCCACTCTCCGACACCTCCGGCTGATGCCCCAGGCTCAACGCCGAACGCCGGGGCGGCGGCAGATGAGGGTGTCCACAGTCCTCAAGGGCTGGGTCATGATCGGCTGTGTGACAGGACGAGTCGAGGACGCGATCCGGGTGGCCGTCTCTCCCGGGGAGCGGTCGGCGACCCCGTCGGGACGTGGCCGCCTCACCGCAGCCCGCTACACCACCGACGGGCTGGTCCTCCTTCTCGGTCAGAAGGAAGCATGGACACCGTCGCCGTGGCGGGCGGTGGAGGAGGTGCCGGATCTTCTGCGGGGACGCGGCTGGATACTGATCGGCAGCGCGTACTCGGTGGACGCCAAGGTTGGAAGCCTGGACGAGCACCTGAAACGGTTCCTCAAGCGGGCCACGGCAGGCTCCTGAAGTTCGGCGCTGGCGGCGACGGCCGCCTTTGGACGTGGCAGGGGCGATCTCCCTGGGGAGATCGCCCCTGCCACGTTCTCATGGGTCGGCGGTTCATCGTCCTTGGCGGAAGATGGCTCCGTCTGAGGAGGACTCGTCCGCAGGCCGCAGCTGCCCCACCCCCCACAGTGTGGTCGTCCTCGGAACCAGGGCGAGGCCGTCGACGTAGGCGGTACGGCTCCCGGCCTGGACGACCGAACTTGACCACGTGCCGTTGGAAGAGCGGTGCATCAGCACCGGTGTGTCGCGGCCCGACTCTCGCGGCTCGCCGTCTCCGGAGATCCACAGCCCGCCGCGACCGTCGGCTGCGGCGACCCGCGGACGCCAGTTGCCCGGCACGTCCACCTTCTGCCACCGGTTGCCGTCCCAGCGCGCGGCCACAGGGAGTTCCGTTGTGCCATGGTCGTCGGTACGCGAGACCGTCCCGGTCACCCAGACTTGCGTGGCCGACACTGCGACCACGTCCGACAGGAAGACATGCTGGGAGGGCTCTCCCTCGCCGCCCTGGACGTCGTCGGGCAGCGCGGCGCCGGCCGGTATCTGGGTCCAGGCCGTGCCGTCGTAATGTGCGATCACCTTGAAGCTGTCCGAGGCGTCGTTGCCGATCGCCCAGATGTCGCGGGCCGACACCGCGCTGGCCCGTTCGATGCTGTACGGCAACTGGACCTGAGTCCACTGGCGGCCGTTGAAGTGCCAGGTGCCCACGCCGGCGTCGCGGCGATTGTCGCTGAAGACCCATGCCTTGTTGCGGCCCGTCGCGGTCACGCCGCTGACGACGCCGGTGGCCCATCGGTGCGCGATCACCCATTTGCGGCCGTTCCAGCGCAGTGCGTACGAGCCCCTGGAAGCACTGTCGCTGTCGCCGACCGCCCAGGTGTTGGAAGCGGATGTGGCGCTGGCCTCTCGGATCTCCCCGGGCAGTCCGGCGGGCACTGGCACGTCGCGCCAGGCCCTGCCGTTCCAGTGCTGCGCGACGATCCGGTCGTGCTGGTCACCGGTGACGAACGTCCAGGCGTTGCGCGGGCCGGCGGCCGTGACCGCCGACATGGAGTCGTACTGGCTGAAGTCGTTGGTCTTCACCAGCCGCCAGGGCTGCGGCTGTGCGGCTTGCGCCGGTGGTACCGCTCCCACAACCGCCAAGCCCAGCGCGAACATTGGCACTGGCGTGAGATGACGGAGCTTGAAGGTGATGCGTGAATGCCGCATCGTTCCCCCGATCGGGAAAGGGCTGAAACGGTCGTCTATAGGACACTTGGTGCGTTCCGTTGGAGCACCCGATACCGGAAACGGCCACCGCGTCAACCGCTCGTCTTGATCATTCGTCCGGTATCCAAGCCGGCCGCGGATGCAGCCCGATCTCCGCTGATGTCGCCCGATCCCGCCTTGATCGTCAGGGTGAGAACAGCCGGCTCCGCAGGCGGTCGGGCCAGACCGAGGACGGGGCGATCCGCAGCCAGGTGCCACCGAAAATAAGGCCCACAAGGCAGCCCAATCCTGCCAAGACAAGCCCGTTACCGGGTTGCACAAAAGATTTCCTGCTAACCAGCGCAAACGCCCAGGCCGGGTGCGCCAGAACGACCATCCGTGCGCCGAAGATGTGGCCCTGGATGTTTCGAGTTCGGGCACCACCCTCAACGATCACCGCTCGGTGGCTGTGCGCACGCAAGCCCGTGTGACGTTGACAGAGAGTCGGCTTCGCCGGGCAGCGTGACGGCCCCCGGTCGGCGGCAGAAGAGGACGTCCACGCTGTTTAGTAAAGCCATCGGTCGAGCACCGCGGGCCAGAAGTGAGTCCGGTGGTCGCCGTCCCCGACGGCGGGCGGGTCGAGGGCCCTGATCTGTTCCAACAGGTCGGCGAGTTCAGCCAGTGCCTCCTTTCCGGCCTGTCCGTCTTCGTCCCAGTGGCCGATGACGGTTGAGCCGGTGAGCCAGCTGCCGACCAGGTGCAGCGAACACAGCCAGTGGTTGATCGTCGAGTTGACGAAGCACGCACTGCCGTCCGGCAATCCCAGTTGCAGTACCTCGCCGCTCCCCGGCGTGGCGCCATATTCCCAGACCACGTCCGCTACCTCGTTATTACATGACGCCAACCGGTACACCGCCGGCTCCGCGGAGAACGACACCGCATCCACCAGATCATCGATCAGCGGCACGCCACAAGTGACCAGAGCCTCCTTCTGCGGCTCGGGAACCCGCCAGGTCGCCAGGTCGGATCCGGCGGCACGCACCACCCGCTCGGCACCGGCCCAGGCCGCAACCGCTTCGAACGCGGGAGGAACCGGGAGATCACCACCAAGCACGCTACGGAGGATATCCAGGTAGGGACTCACACGCCGCAGTCCCGTAGTCGCCGCCAGAGCCCACCATCGACGGAGCACGCGAACTGCGGCAGATCCGGATACCGAAACGCGGGCGGTGGCCGTGGCATCAAGCGACGCAGAACTCGTTGCCCTCGGGGTCCTGCATGACGACGTGGCCAAGCACGTCGCCGTACCACTCCTCGCGGATCATCGTCGCGCCGGCGGCGACCAACTCGGGGACTTTCTGCCGGATCAGTCGGGCGCGCTCGACCATCTCCCAGGGGCCTGGGCCAGCCACCCGAACATCGATATGCATGCGGTTTTTGCTGGACTTGCCCTCGGGCACCTTCAGGAAACTAATGGCGGGGCCCCGGCCATCCGGGTCGACGATGGACGCGTTATCGGGCTCGTCGAAGCCAGATTCCTTGACATAGCCGAGGGCCAGCGCCCAGAAAGCCGCGATCCGCTGCGGATCGTAGGCATCGCATCCCAAGGTCCAAAAAGTCGCCATGACACCAACGTACGGGGGCCGCGACCCACTGTCATCGGCATGAGCGGGCGTTCGGCCCTCGAGAAGAGTCGGCTGCTGAAGGAGGTGGTCGATCGGGCGCCGGTGCTCGGGCACCTCAGGCTCGTGGAGTTGCGCGACAAGCACGCGCGGGACCCTACGACGCCGTTCTCCAGATCAATAGGCCGCGTCCCGCCGCGGAGAAGCCGAGCGAACTCCTTCAGCGGCTGTTGGACGCCCGCGCGCTGTCGCCACGGGAGTTCCCCACGGGAGGCAAGCCGACTCGCAAGCAGACGCAGCCCATCTCGCCCGCAAGAGTGAGGAAGGTCCATGCGGTGCTGTCGTCAGCCCTACGCCCTCTTGTACCTGGTTGCCTTCCGTGGTCTGCGACGAGCCGAGGTCGCGGGGCAGTCCCGGCAGGACACCGACCTGACGGAGGCTGGGACGATCACCATCAGGGAGACGCTCGCCGCCGGAGCGGACATCTGGGTCGACTCGGGCCGTGTGTTCACCCGAGCGGACGGCAGGCCCATCCGTCCTCAGTGGATCTCCACGCGGTTCGACAACCTCGGCGGCCCGCTGCCGCCGATCCGCTTCCACGACCTGCGGCACGGAGCGGCCACGCTGGCGCTGCTCGGCAAGGTCCGCATGAAGCTGATCAGTGAGACGCCTGTGGCACTCGCGCCACTCGTTCACCGCTGACACCTACACCTCGGTTCTTCCGGAGGTGTCGAGGGCCGGTGCAGAGGCCGTCGCGGCCGTCGTGCCTCGCATGTCCGCCGATGACGCGACAGACGAGCAAGCGAAACCATCGGTCCCGCCGAACGTGATCTCGCTGGCGGACCGGCGCAGAATCCGAACCGAACACGCAGGGTAGTCATCCTGCTGATCCACTTCGGGGCTATGACCTGGGCTCGGTGACGCCTCCACGACATCTCGTGCTCACCACGTGCTATCCAGGGCCAACAAAGCGGACATCCCGGAACGCGACAGGGACTTCGCTCAAGATCGCAATCTTGGACGAAGTCCCTGGTCGGAGTGGCGGAGGATCGGGGATTTGAACCCCGGATGGGCTTGCACCCAAACCGCATTAGCAGTTCCTTTTTCGGGGTGTTATGGGGTAATTCACGGTCCTCGTAAGTCCGCACTTCCGCAGGTCAGGGGCCTTCATGGTGCCGCCTCATCCCCCGTGATCCATTACAGTTCGTGCGTACCCTGTGCTCACCAAAAAGCGGAGCGTCCAAATGACGATTCGCCACACGAGCACTCACTGTAATCGCCAGGGCGGCGACAGCCGCAAGCGAAATCCGGGAAACCGTAGGCGGTCCAGGAGAGGCAAGGCCTCGTGGCAGGAGCGGATGACCTGAGCCGTTGAAGCAGGTTCGTTGCGGCGATCGGCGTCTGCGTGTATGGCGCGGATCGATGGCGGTAGCTAACAATCAGCAAAATTATGAATTGGGAATCGACAATTCTTGATGCCTCGCGATCGCCTACTCTTGCCTGAGAAGCGCCTCCTTGGCCTTGCGGAACTCCTCATCATCCAGTACGCCGTTGGAGTGGAGTTCTGCGAGCTTTTCTATCTTCTCAACAAGCCCCTCTCGGGTAGGCGCATTAGGCTGAGGCTGACCGGAAACGGCGCCTTGAGGCCTCTTGTGATCACCAATGCGCCGGCGTAGTTCGTTCAAGTGAGGAAGTGCTTGTTGGTATGCTGACTTCAGGAGAGGAAGCGTGTTTGATAGAGTATATGGGTCGTTAGCGTCGGCGTTACGGCCCTTTGTCGAACCGCGCCAAAAATCCTTGTTGGCTGTGCCTGAATAACTTGGAGTAAGTACTTCTAGGACGCCATTCACCATTCCGGCGTTGTATTCAATGCCGGTGATGTCATTAAAATGAAAGGTGGTGATCCGGCCACCTCCGAGTGAGCCAGCCATGAAGCTCGTCAGTCCACCCACTTTAACGATCATCACGCGATCGTCGAGGGCCGCGAACACACCCCCGGAGCCTGCCCCAATAACCAGCCAGGGACACTCCTCGGGCCCTGCATGATCCATGATCTGCTGGACGGCCTTCTGGCTGGGGGGCTGGCCGATCACAATGGTGGAGTCGGGGAGAGACGGCCGCGCATCACTCAGTGCCTCAGATTCCTGCCTACGGATGTCCTCCTCGGCCGCAGCGGCTGTGATCGCCTCGGACGGCGGCGACGCCATCATTTGGTCAATACCAGCACGAACGGCGTCGACATCGGCCGTTGGGACGTCCCCGAAGGAAACCTCGTCGCCATCATGCGTCGTGACGACAAGGCGATGGGGTGCCGTGAAAGACTTCCTGAAGTCGAAGCTTTGGACGTCGCGCGCCCATACCTGTGCCTTGATCCCCTTGGATGTTCCCGCCTCGGATGTGGTGGTACCCATCACTCGGGCATTCGTGAGGACCAAGTGGTCAAGCGTGGGACGCACGCTGTTCGTCGTGGTCACAAGGACGACCGCTTCGCCCGCATCGGTGTGCAGGTGGCGGTGGAGTCCCTCCATGATTCGATCAAGCTTCTTGGGCTTTACCTTCGAACCGATGTCTGGCGCGTTGGTCACGTCATCACCTCCACGGGCCGTCAAGGTTCAACTTCCAGGATGGCAAGAGGGAAGTCAATGCGAGGTAAAGAAGCCATCGTTCCCATCATCGGACTCTGGGGATGCCCTCCGCTCGGCCCTGTGCTTCAGACAGTAACGCAGTGTCAGCAAGGCGCGGTCATCGGCATGACCGCCCGTTCGCCGCGTTCACCAAGTTGACCTTGCCTTGGACAAGAACGGATCATGTGGCCTGCGGCGGCTTCTGGTCCCCGACGCCTGACCGAGCGTGAGTTCGGCGAGGCCACGTTGCTCTCATGGAACGACGGCGCAGTGTCGGGACTCGCGGGGGGCCCGGCGAGAATTTTCTTCCGGCTGCTCTCCGTCCCCCGCTCGTCCAGAGCCGTCCCTGCGCCAGGGGGCCGCCGTTCCGCAGGCGCAGATGGACTTGGGGTTCTTGTCGGTCATCGGAGCCCTCCTCCTGCGCACTGGCTGGTGACAAGCGCGGCCAACTTAACACCGCTCCCGGACAGTTATGAGCCCTTCACTGGGAAGGGAGAGGACTCGATATTGAGGTACGTGGCCAGCAGGACGCCCGCTCAGACCGCAGGTTGAGATGCCCCATGTGGTGGGCCCGTGGTTGCCTGAGGTCTGTTGTGGCGGGTGTTAGCCGACGTTGCGGATTCCAGATAGAAGAGGGGGAATCGTGCCGAAGACCGTTCAGTTGAGGACGTACACGATCAGGGAGGGCCTGCTCGAGGAGTGGGCGGCCAGGTGGCGGGAGTCGGTGGTGCCGCTGCGGTTGAAGCTGGGGTTCGGGATCGGGGGTGCCTGGCTTGATCACGAGCGCAGCCGGTTCGTGTGGGTGATCTGGTACGAGGGGGAGGAGACGTTCGAGGAGGCGAACCAGCGGTACTGGGCGTCGCCGGAGCGGGAGGCGATGGGGCTGGACCCGTCCGAGTACCTGGTCGATCGGGACGTGCGGGTGGTCGAGCAGGTCTACTGATCGGGCTCGGGGAGCAGGTGGGCGAGGCGCTCTTCTTGCGCCAGCGGGCGGAATACGCGGGTACCGGCCTTGGATTTCAGGACGTCGAGGTCGACGTCGAAGGGCCAGAGCCGGGCGGTGCCGTCGAAGGAGGCGGAGATGACGGTCTGGCTGTCCGGAGTCCAGGTGACGGAGACGACCGGGCCGCGATGGACACCGATGACGCCGATCTCGGCGTAGGTCCTGCCCGCCCACAGACGAACGGTGCGGTCGTAGGACGCCGTAGCGATCACGAAGCCGTCGGGTGACCAGGCAACGCCGGCGACGCGGGCCTCGTGGGCGTCGAGGACGGCCAGTTGCTCGCCGGTGGTGGTGTCCCAGACGCGAGCGGTACCGTCAGCGGAGCCGGTGACGACCCGGCGTGCGTCGGGGGACCAGGCGATGTCGTCGACCCAGTTGGCGTGGCCGTGCAGCGTCATGACTTCGCCGGGGTCATGGACGTTCCAGATGCGGGCGGTGCGGTCGTCGGAGGTGGAGCCGAGGTGTGTTCCGGTGGGGGACCAGGCGAGGCCGACGACCCAGTCGTGGTGACCGTCCAGGCTCTCGGTGGATTCGTGATCGCCGCGGCGGTGGATGCTGATGATGCGGTCGTGCCCTGCGGTCGCGAAGGTGTCCGAGCCGGGACGCCAGGCCACGGCCTCATGAATGTCGCTGCTGGGGATTCGGTCGCCGGAGATGTCACCAGTAGAGGCTTCGTCCAGCCTCCACAGACCGATCGTGCGGTCGCTGGAGCATGAGAGCAGCATCGTGCGCCCCTCCACGCTGGCCCAGGCGAGATCGTGGACGGTGTCCCGGTGGTCGGTGATCACGGCGTGAAGGGTGCCGTCGGCGGCGTCCCAGATCCGGATCGTCGCATCGTCACCAGCGGTGGCGATCAACCGTCCGGACGGCGTGACCACGGCGGCGCGGACGGGGCCGCGATGGCCGGCCAGTTGGAGACTCTCGGCGCCCTTGGGGGTGACGTCCCAGATGCGGGCGGTGGTGTCGGCCGAGCCGGTGGCCAGATGCGCGCCGTCGGGTGACCACACGACGCCCCACACGTCGTCGGTGTGGCCGCGGAGGGCGAAGATCTCCTCGCTGGTCCGCGGGTTCCAGACGCGGGCGGTGTTGTCGCTGCCGCAACTGGCCAGGTAGGTGCCATCGGGTGACCACGCCACGTTCCACACCCGGGTGCCGTGACAGCGGATGAGCCCGGTCTGTGCTGAGGAGCGGATATCCCAGATGCGCATGGTCGCGTCGCCCCCGGCCGACGCGACGAAGGCGCCATCAGGGGACCAGGCGACACCTTCCACGAAGTCCTGGTGACCGTGGAGCACAATGGCCGAGCCGGCGGCGAGATCCCAGATACGGACGGTCCTGTCATGGGATCCGGTGGCCAGCAGGTTCCCGCTGGGCGAGAAGGCGATACCGAGGATGTTGTCGGTGTGGCCGTGCAACTCGGTCAGGAGTTCGTAGGTGTCGGCCCGCCAGATGCGCACCACCCGGTCGCGGGCACCTGCGGCGATCTGGCTTCCGTCCGGTGACCAGGCGACGGTTCGCGCGACGTCGGTGGCGCCCGCCAGCACAGCCAGCGTGCGGCCGGTGGCGGTGTCCCAGACGCGGACGGTGTGGTCGCGGGAGGCGGTGGCGATGCGGCGGGCGTCCGGTGCCCAGGCGACCATCTCCACCATGCCGTGGTGGCCTTCCAGCACGGCGGTGTTGGATCCGGTGGTCGCGTCCCACAGCCGGCAGGTGCCATCGCGGGACGCGGTGGCGATCAGGGCCCCGTCGGGCGACCAGGCGAGGTTGCGGACCGCGTCTGTGTGCCCGTCCAGCACATGGGTCAGGTGGCTGAAGGCCAGCGCCGCCATGAGTGCTCGGGTGGCGGCCGGGGTCGGCGGGCACTCCGACAGCGCTGCCGCGGCCAGCAGGATCGCCAGCTCGGGGTACTGCTCGGCGTTGGCCAGGACGTACTGGCCGATCCCCTCCGACACGCGTCGCAGGAACGCCAGGTCGCGCCGTTTGGACGCCTCGATGAACGCGCGGATCTCGCCGCTGTCCTGCCCGGCCGACTCCAGGCCCTCCAGCCACTGCAGCGCGAGCTGGAGTCGCTCGCCGGTCAGCAGGTAGTCGACCTTGTGCCCGGCCTGGCGCCAGTCCGCGGCCCATCGTTCCAGCTCGGCGCGTCGCCGCAGCAGCTCCGCCCGTGCCTCCACCTCCTGACGCAGCGGCGCCCACTGGCGGAACAGCGCCTCATGCGCGACCTGCGCGATGGGCGTTCCCTCCCACACGTCGGTGACCAGCAGCCGGGCCTCCACGAATGCGGTGACGACGCGCCGCTCGTCCTCGCTCAGATCGTCCAGGACGACGCGGCGGCGGGTGGCCTCGGTCCCTTCCGTGGTGACGAACTTGAACAGCACCGCCAGGATCGGCTCGATGCCCTCGTCTCCGCGCAGCGCGGTGACGAGCTGGTCGGCCTGCCGGGACAGCGCACCCGCGACCCCGCCGAGCCGGCGGTACGCGTCGAACGTGGCGACCTTCCCGCGCCCGGACGCGAAATACAGCTCCTGCAGCAGATAGGCCAGCAGCGGCAGTGCATCGGCCGTCCCGGTGTCCTCGACGATCCTGGTGACCAGGCCGGGCTCGAACCGCAGCCCGGCCAGCGTGCCCGGTGCCTCGACCACCGTCGCGAGTTCGGCCCGCGTCAATGCGCCGAGCGCTATGGGGCGGGCGAACAGTGCGGCATGGCCGGTCTCCAGGAAGGAGCGCAGGAACTCAATGCGGACCGTCGCCACCACCCACAACCTGGAATCGGCCCGTAACGCCGCCGACAGCGCCGACAGGAACAGGTCCCGCTGGTCGGATCCGGCAAGTGTGAACAACTCCTCCAACTGGTCGACGGTGATGAGGACGCGGGCATCGCGCCGCCCTGACCGCCGCCGCGCCTGTGCGACCAGCTCGGCAAGCGCGGACGGCGCCCCTCGCAACCGTTCGGCGTCCAGAGCGCTGCCGAACGTCGTCACCAACGCAGCCACCGGATCGGACCCCGGCGTCAGTACCGGCTGCACCAGCCAGCGGCGCCCGCGCAACCTGGGGATCAACCCCGCCTGCACCATCGAGGACTTGCCGCTCCCCGAAGCCCCGGCAACGACCACGAACCGCTCGCCATCGCGCTGGTACAGCTGACGGAGCAACGTGCTCACCGGCTCGTCCCGTCCGAAGAACACCGCCGCCTCGTCCTCGGCGAACGCCTCCAGCCCCGGATACGGAGTGCGACCCGGATCCCACTCGCGCTCCGGCGCCCGCGGCGGATTCTCCAGCCGCGCCGACATCGCCGTCAGGACGATCAACGCCACGATCAGTACCCCGAGCCCTGGAACGGCGATCTTGCGCAGCAGGTCCAGCGGTAGCGGCGCGTCCTCGCCCCCGGTCGCGTAGTTCGTCAGGATGCCCAGAAGGGCGAGCACGACCACGAGCAGGACGTTCAACGCGATGTTCAGGCGGGGCCTCATTCGCCGCACCACCGGCATGCGCCGCCCATCCCGCTACTCACGCGACCCCATCCCGTCCCGGACACGGCCTGATCTTCTTCAATAATCGAGCGGGACGCCATTGCCGCAAGGGGAAGGCGATGCTGAAGGTCCGACCCGAACGACTGCGGTCCTGGACGCCCGGGGTGAGCGCTGCACGGAGTACGACCAGGTCAGCCATGCACACTCGCCAGCTCGACGCACTCGCCGCCGTTGCTGTGGGTTCGGCTTGCCTTGCGCCAAGTGAGGTTTTCGAGGGGCATGAGGCCAGTGTCGGACGCGCGACTGGACTTGCCAGCGGACGTGTCCGCTCGGCTGGGGCTGCCTCTGGGGGGAGGCGGACGGGGCGTGGGTCTTGCCTGTGGGGACGGTGGGGTGCGGCGGGCTGTCCGGGTCGGGTGACGGGACGACTCGCCGCTGCGCGGTAGCCAGGGCGGCGCGGGCGGCGCGGGCGGTGCTGGGTGGTCAGTGCATGTCGGCGGCGGACTGGACGGCCGTCCGCAGGGCCGCGCGGGTCAAAAGGAGGACGGGGCCGTCCGGGTCCTTGCTGTCCCGCACCGCCACCACCGACGCACCGGCCGCCCCAGCCACGTCGGCAAGTTCAACGCACTCACCGCCGTTGTTCAGGCTCCGGGTTGCCTTCCGCCACTCGGCCTTGTTGAGGTCCATCGTTCTTCGGCCACCTTCCTAATGAGGTCGCGCGACATGTTGCCTGGAAGCGCCCTGTTGCGAAGATCGGCCAGGACGCGCGATGCCGCTGCCAGGTCTGCGGGGTCATCAGTTGTGAGCCCTCGTATAGCCGTTTCCACATAGGCTACCTGGCTCATGTCGGCCATCGTAGCGATCACGAAGCTGCTGCCGTTTCCGCCGTGTTCGCCGCTGCTGAGCACGACTTGAACTGTCACGTTGGGGCGCTCGCTCAGTGCAAGTAGGTGCTCCAACTGCTCCCTCATCGTCTCGGCCGTGCCGACCTGCCGGTAGAGCGCCTGTTCATCAACCAGGAAGGTGATCGTTGGGGCGTTCTCCTTGTCGATGATCTTCTGTCGTTCGAGTCGGGCTGCAACGGCCTCTTCATTGCCGTCAAGGATCGCCGCCGCATAGGACGGGGCCTGCGCCATACCGGCTATCACGCATAGCTGGTAGTAGATCAGCTCGATTGCGTCGCCCTCTATTTGCGGCCAATCGAACCAGATCGGGACGGGGTGACCATCCTTGTTCAGGTCCTCCCACAGACTGATCAGAGCTCCACTGGCCTCCAGGTAGTCGTCCACGATCTCCACGAACGGTCGCGTGGCTCGCTTCTTTCCGGCCTCGATCCGACTCACCTGTGGACCGCTCACCTTGGTGACATGGGCGAGGGTCTCCTGTTTGATGCCCTTGGTCTCGCGCATCCGCCGCATCTGGCGTCCGAAAGCGACGAGAGCGGGGGCCTCTCGAACCCGCTGGCGTCGTGGGGGCATTGCTCCTACCTATCGGGTGCTCTGCCATTTGCAGACGTGATCTACCGGTGCCTGCTGCTGTCTACCACTTCAGGGCTGCAAGCAAATCTTAGCTCGGCAAGTGGCTCAATGTGAGCTGTATGTCACAAACAGTGAGGAGAGGTCATGGGGCAGGGCGCGGCGGAGAACGAGATGGTGGTGAAGCAGGACCTCAAGGTGGTCGCGGAGGTGCGGCGGTTCGTGCGGCTGGTCACTGGCCAATGGGGCATGGACGACTTCGTCCCGTGCTTGGTGGCCAGCGAGCTGGTCACCAACGCCCTCCAGCACGCGGTATCCGCAACGGGCGACGATGTGATCTTGCGGTTGAGTCGCACCGAGGACGACGCACTGTGGATGGAGGTCCAGGACGCCGCCTGCAGCCTTCCGCACATGCTGGCGGCCGACACCTCCAGCGAGACGGGCCGGGGCCTGTTCATCGTCGACCAGTACGCCCGCTGCTGGGGCATCCGCGCCCTGGCCGACAACGTCGGCAAGGTCGTCTTCGCGGTCATCGACCGCACCTGAAGACCAGCGGAGGGGCGACCTCCCCTGACCGCGAGCGGAGCGCTATGGGGTCGTGGGGAGGCGGATGCGGACGAGGATTTCGGCGATCTCGCGAGTGCGTTCGTCGTCGGGGCCGTTGATGACCAGGTGGTCCTGGTAGAGGTGTTCGAACACGTTTTCTGCGGCGGTCTTGTCGCCTGCCGAGAGCAGGAGCATGCCAATGCTGTGCCGGATGTCGAGCGCGAGTTCGCTGGCGTGGCTGTCGGCGGCGGCAACGTCGTCGAGGAGGCGCTGGAACTGGTCGAGCGCGACGGTGGTCTGGCCGAGGTTGGCGCGGCAGAGGGCGGCGTAGCGACGAGATATCAGTGCGCGATCGCTGGTCGGCCCGGCAGTGCGGGCATAGGCGCCGGCCAGGGCATCAAACTCGGGAAGGGACGTGCGCGAGTCCCCACCGAGGAACAGGATCAGCGCGCGGTGGAAGCGAAGCTTGAGCAGGTCCGGGCTTTCGGAGCCCAGCATCTTGGCTGCCGGATCGATAACCGCCTCGACGACGTCGGCCGCCTGCGCGAACCTCTCGTAGCCGAGAAGCTGGGTGGACCGTTTGAGCGCGTCATCGATGGCGGCCCGGAGCTGGGTCGGAGGTGTGGTCGGCGCCTGCGGCACGCTGGGCGGTGCCGAGACGGGTGGTTGACGGCGCGTGCGCCGGCGCGGGGCGTTGGGCTGCCGGTACAGCAGAGTCGGGTCAGGCATTTCGCCGAGTCGCTCGCTTGCGGCGACCGCCGGTGAGCCGGGGGACGGCAGGAACGGGAGAAGGCGCTCGTAGACGGCGTAGGCGTCGGCCGGCCGCTGCTCGGGCTTCTTAGCGAGCAGATCCAGGACCAGCTTCTCCAGTTCCGGCGGTACGTCCGGACGCAGCTCGCGTAGCGGGTCGGGTGTGGCGGTGAGGTGCTGCTTCCAAAGTTCGTACTGGCCGTCGCCAATGAAGACTGGCGCGCCCGACAAGAGTTCGTGCAGGACGCAGCCCAGCGCGTACAGGTCGCTCTGCGGGGTGACCTGGGCGGCGTTGACCTGTTCGGGGGACATGTAGCGGCTGGTCCCCATCGGGGTGCCCGTGGCCGTGATCTTGGTGATGTCGCGACGGAGGATCGCGGCGATGCCGAAGTCGAGGACCTTGACGGTGCCGTCGTCGGTCACCAGGACGTTGTCGGGCTTCAGGTCGCGATGAACGACCGGGATCGCGTGCGCGTGGGACAGGACGGTGGCGATCTGCGCGCCCGTCGCGGCGGCCCAGGCGATCGGCAGCGGGTCGTCCGGGTCGATGTAGGAGCGCAGGTTCCTGCCCTCGATGTACTGCATCACCAGATAGAGGCGATCCGCGGAATCGGCCTCCAGCACCGCGTCGTACACCTGGGGGACGCCGTGGTGTTGGATGCGTGCGGTGACGCGCGCTTCTCGGCGGAACCGTTCGGCCAGGTCGGCGATGCGCTCCGGAGAGAGCAGCATGTCGGGGCGGATGGCCTTGACGGCGACCTCGCGGTCCAGGGTCGAGTCGTAGCCGCGCCAGATCGTGCCCATGCCCCCGGAGCCGATCTCCTCGATCAGTTCGTAGCGGGTGGCAATGGTTCGGATCGGCATCCTTGCTCCGCATGCATTCGCTTTTGTCCGGTGTGGCCAGTGTTATGGCGGCAGAGATCGACTGTCCAGCCGTCCTCCGATTCGCTCGGGGAACGGCCGGACAGGCGAAGGATCAGGCGACGCCAGCCTGCTCGCGCAGGAGTTGCCATGCCGCGCGGCGGGCGCGGCTGTTGAGGGACGACTTGAATTCGGGGTCCGAGCCGAAGTACTTCTCGCCGAGGGTGGCGATGGTGTCGACGTGGTCCATCATCTTCTCCTCGAAGACCTTGTCGAAGACGACCCCGAAGTTCTCCTGATCGTTGTTGGCGACCGCGGCCTGCTTCACCTTCGGCTCGGCCATCGCCTCCTCGAAGGGCTGGATGATGTCCTCTTCGGTGAAGTCCGTGCCGAACTTGGCGTTGAACTTCTCGATCAGCTCGGCCAGCGGCGACTTCTCCGGCTCCTGGGCACCACCGGCACCCTCCCCGAAGCTCTTCACCACCGTGGCGCCCTCAGGAGCCAGGCTGAGGTCGTGCTTGCCGGTCTTCTCCACCCGCATGTGACTGAGGTCGACCTCGCCGATGTCGACACCGCCGTCGGCGCGCCTGGGAAGCCGGTTGAGCAGGTGCCGCCCGTACAGGTGGAGGCGCTCCAGTTCGGCGTCGCGGTACGGGACGATCTGCGAGAGGAACCCGTACTTGCGCACGTAGTCGTTGAGGTTCGCGCGGAAGTCCTCGGCAGCCTCGTGGTCGTCCTCGTCCTCACTGTCGATCAGCGCGGTGAAGCGCTCGACCGCCGGGTGGAGCAGCCGGTACAGCTCGGCGTGCAGCTTCTCCCAGCGCGCGACCGAGCCGCCGGCCTTCTCCTCGGCTTCGAGGTGGGCGCGCGCGAACTCGTTCATTTCCGCGTCGACGAGAATCTGCGCCGACATGACCCGGCTCTGCGCGGAGTAGAGGAGGTTCGGGTCCGAGGGGAGGGTCATTGCCTCCTCGTAGTACGGACGGAACGCGTCCTGGATCTCCTCGGCGTCGTTGACGAAGTCCACGACCGCAAGGTCCGTCTGGCTCTTGCGGTCGGCGGTGCGGTTGAGCCGGGACAGCGTCTGGACGGCCGAGATCCCCGCCAGCTTCTTCTTGACATACATCGTCGTCAGCAGCGGCTGGTCGAAGCCGGTCTGGTACTTCTCGGCGACGACGAGGATCCGGTACTCGGGCTTTCCGGGACCGCCTGTCTGCGCGCCGAGGTCGTCGGCCCGCGTGTACGCGAATGCCTTGGGAAGGACGCTCTCGGGCAGGCCGCCGTTCTCCTTGGACTCGGTGACCTCGTCCTTCTCGTAGGTGAGCGAGCCGGAGAACGCCACCAGGACACCGATGCCGTATCCCATGTCCTCGATGTGCTGCTTGATCGCGCGCGACATCTGCACGGCGCTCCTGCGGGACGAGGTCACCACCATGGCCTTGGCGCGTCCGCCGAGCCGCCCCTGCGTGTGTGCACGAAAGTCCTCAACAATGATTTTCGCGTACTGCGGGGCGCTTGAGGGGTGCAACTCCACGTAACGCGCCAGCAGCGCGTTCGCCTTGGACCGGTCGACCTTGCGATCGTCCGGGTTCTTGTTGACGAGCTTCCAGTACGTGTCGTAAGTGACGTAGTTGCGCAACGGGTCGAGGATGAAGCCCTCCTCGATCGCCTGCCTCATCGAGTAGGTGTGGAACGGCCGGTACTTCGGCTTGCCGTCTACGGTGCCCAGCGTCCCGAAGAGCTCCAGCGTCTTGCTCTTGGGCGTGGCCGTGAACGCGAAGTAGGAGAGGTTGGACGCCTGCGACCGCTGCTCGGCCTTCTTCTCCAGCTTGGCTTCGACCGTCGTGGCGCCTTCGTCGTCAGAGTCGGCGTCCAGGCCCAGGTCGCGCAGTGCGGCCTTGACCGCCGTCGCCGCGTCCCCGGACTGGGAGGAGTGCGCCTCGTCCACGATGATCGCGAAGCGGTGACCGGCGATCTCGGTCGGGTTGCCCTGCAGGAAGTCGTTCAACGCCGGGAACGTCTGCAGCGTCACCGTGATGATCTTCCCGGACGACTGGGACAGCGCCTTCGCGAGCTGCTCGGACTTGGCACCGATCTTCTCGTCGATCTTCACCACGAGCCCGGCCGTCTGCTCGAACGCGCCGATCGTCTCCCGCAACTGGGCGTCCAGGTTCCGCCGGTCGGTGATGACGATGACCTTGTCGAAGACCGGTGTCCCCGGCTCGACACCGTTCGCCACCGCCTCCGGAGCCAGTTCCGCCGCGTTCACGGGCGTATGCAGCGACGACAACCGGTGCGCCAGCCATGCGATGGTGTTCGACTTGCCCGAACCGGCCGACGCCATCACCAGGTAGTTGTGACCGGCCCCGTAGCGGGCGGCGTGCGCGGTCAGCTTCTTCACCACGTCCCACTGCTGGTAGCGCGGGAAGATCAGCGTCTTACTTGTGCGCCCGCCAGCGCTCTTGGTCTTCTGCTCATGGACGAACCGCTGGAGCATATCCAGCCAGGTGTTCCGCTCCCAGATGCGTGTCCACAGATACGAGGTCGCGTACGTCCCCGGCTCGACCGGCGCCGGATTGCCCGCGCCACCAGGCTGGCCTGGCCCTTCGGACCCCGTGTTAAACGGCAGGAACCGAGTCTTCCTGCCACGCAACTGTGTCGCCACGAATACGAGATCGGGATCGACGCAGAAGTTCGCCACCACCCGCTGCCGGAAGATCAGCTCGCTCGGGTCACGGTCGCTGCGGTACTGCTCCTTGGCCTTCTCGACGCCCTGCCCGGTCAGCGGGTTCTTCAACTCGGCCGTCGCAACCGGAATCCCGTTGACGAACAACGTCAGGTCGAGCCGGTTGCCCTTGTCGGCCTGCTTGGTCGCGTACTTCAGCTCGCGCACGACCGTCAGCCGGTTGGCCCGGTACTCGTCCAGCACGGAGTCGTCCAGCACAAGGTTCGGCTTGAAGTATGCAACGCGGATCAGGACACCCCGGTCCTTCACGCCCTTGCGCAGGACGGTGAGCACCCCGTCCTCGCTGATCGCCTTGTCGAGCCGCTTGGCGAAACCGGCCTGCGCGGCCTCGGTGCTGTTTCCGTAGAGCATGACGAGCTGTTCCCACTCGTCGCCCTGCGTCGCCCCGATGAACGTGAAGAGCTGCCGCGTGTCCACCCCGAGTTCCGGCCGGTAGTCGCGCGGATCACCTTCCAGCCAACCACCCTTGAGCATCCCTGCGACAATGGCGTCCCCGAACGCCTTCTCGTCATGCACCGGAATCATGCCCTACTCCGTAACCCCACGACCGGATGCCGTGGACACATCGAACTGCCCCGTAACCGCCGCCGTAATCAACGCCTGCCGCCGCTCCGTCAGCAACCTACTCCGCTGGTGAAGAGCACGATTTATTGACCGTATGTCTCTCGTGATCTCCTCGGTCCTGGCTACGACTCGTGCTTGAATTGGTATAGGAGGGATCGGTAGACGAACATAGCGGACCTTGCCGGCCTCCAAATGCGGGTGTAGGGCGCCTGTCTGCTCGCGCAGAAGAAGCTGATTTCCCCAGCCACTTCTTAGGGTATGCCACAGGTATTTGGCTGATAGCAGTTCCGGTGACGTGCGTGCAATGAGGAGGGCGTGGCAGCTTGCGCCGATATAATCATCCTCGACGATAGCGACTTCCCCGATGGCGCCTGTTTGAACGATGAGAACATCGTGGTGGCGCAATCGGATTCGAGGACGTGCCGATGCCCATTCAGGAGTCACATAGTAAGGACGTCGGGTGAAGTCAATTTGCCCCCCCTTGATGTGTAGAGATTGAAGGTACTTTATGCCGCGATTTGTTAGTATATCTCGGGTAGGTCCAACGTATCCGTTGGTGAGCTGCGTCAGGAGCCGGTTTAGCGGCAAAATTTTCCATGGCGAATTGACGGAACTTAGATCTAGTCGGATAAGTTCGGGTCCTCCTTCGAGGGCTACATTAGCGTGGAAGCATGTCCGTGCGCGTTCTTCAATCAACTTTCGTTGATTATCCGCACTCTGTTGAAATCGATCGATACGGTCGATCTCGGCATCGAGGAAGTCGCTGATGTGTCGTTGTTCCTCTGGGGAAAACGACGGTATTTCGATCTCCCCGATTAGTGCGGCGCCAAGATTCTGCAGCCCAGTCGTCGTGGAGCCGAGTTGTCGGATCTGCTGCTTGCAATCCGTGCTGTTTAGAAAGTGCCAGGCGAAACGTGAGTCGAGAGTCTCTTTGAAGCGTAGTCTTTGCAGAAAATTTGAGAAGGAGCGGCCTTCTGATTCTTTGTCGACATAGCCGGTCTTTCCAAGGTGCGAGTCGCTTCCACTGGAACGGACAACCAGTAGGTCGCCAGGGGTCAGCTTCGTGCGTTCTGCTTCCGAGGCGCTAAGGCTTCGTAGGGCTACTTCGCTAGCCTTAACTCTCCCGTCCAGAGTGATCTCTGTTGAGCGAATGACTTGCACCCCGCCCTCACCTGCCGGGTCATCACCCCAGCTTCCCGCATCTGAGCTTCGAAGATGAAATTTGAGCCTAGTTCGGTTCAGTGTCATTCGGTTACCTCGGTGAGGAGGGTCTGGATCTCGGCTTCGAGGGTCTTGAGCTCTGCGTCGATCTCCGACAGGGAGCGTGGGGGTTTGTAAACGTAGAAGTGACGGGTGAAGGGAATCTCGTAGCCGATCTTGGTTTTGGGATGGTCGATCCAGGCGTCGGGGACGTGCGGGAGGACCTCGCGCTTGAGGTACTCCTCGACGTCCTCGTCCAGCGGCACGTTCTCGTAGTCGCGGAGGTCGGTGTCGGGTTCGATGACGCCCTTGCGCACGTACTGGGTCTCGCCTTCGGGGTCGCGGACGCCGATGGCGTCGCGGACGGCCTTGGCGAACGGCGCGCCGGGCGGCCACTGGAGGCCGGCATCTACCACCGCGCCCATGAGGGCGTTCAGCATGTCCGCCTTGGTCGGCCAGGTGGTACCGAGGAGCGGGCGCACCGCGTTGGTGAGAGCTTCCGCGTAGCCGAGTTTCTGGACCTGCTTCGTCGCCTCAAGTGCCGCCAGGGTTTCATCGGTCAACTCGAACCGGAGCTTGAGGGGGCGTTCGACGGTGATGCGGTGGTAGCCGAAGTCCTGGTTGCGGAAGACCTTCACCTTGCCGTGCAGCGGATGCTCGGGGTCGTCGGCGACCTCCAAGGCGTCGCTGTAGAGCTGAGTGATCTCGGCGATGTGGTTGGGGCGGCCGTCCTGGCCGTCGCCGATCTCCTTGCGCTTGTCGCCGAGTGACTTGCGCATCTTCTGCCAGTAGTCCCGGGCGTCCAGCAGGATGACCTTGCCCTCGTGGTCCTCGTGCTTGCGGTTGGTAACGATCCAGAAGTACGTCGAGATGCCGGTGTTGTAGAACAGCTGGTCGGGCAGGGCGACGATCGCCTCCAGCCAGTCGTTCTCGATGATCCACTGGCGGATCTTGGACTCGCCGGACTCGGCGGCGCCGGTGAACAGCGGGGAGCCGTTGAAGACGATCGCGACGCGGCTGCCGTCGGCCTCCCGCGGCTTCATCTTCGAGATCATGTGCTGGAGGAAGAGGAACGAGCCGTCGTTGATGCGCGGGAGCCCGGCCCCGAAGCGTCCGGACTCGCCGAGCGTCTCGTGCTCGTGCTCGACCTCCTCCTTGACCTTCTTCCACTCGACGCCGAATGGCGGGTTCGCCAGCAGGTAGTCGAACTTGGCGGTGCGGTGGCCGTCGTCGCTGAACGAGTTGCCGAACGCGATGTGGTCCGGGTCCTGGCCCTTGATCATCAGGTCGGACCGGCAGATGGCCCACGACTCGGGGTTGAGTTCCTGCCCGTAGACCTCGACGGTCGCGTCCGGGTTGAGGGAAGTGATGTACTCCTGGGTCGTGCTGAGCATCCCGCCGGTGCCGCAGGCCGGGTCCAGCACTTTGCGGACGACGCCGGGGACGCTGAGCGCATCGGCGTCCGGTGCCACCAGCAGGTTGACCATCAGCTTGATGACCTCGCGCGGCGTGAAGTGCTCACCAGCCGTCTCGTTGGAGAGCTCGGAAAATCGCCGGATGAGGTCCTCGAAGAAGTAGCCCATCTGGTGGTTGGACACGTCCTCGGGGCGGACGTCCAGGTCGGCGAAGCGTCCGACGACCTTGTAGAGCAGGTTCGCGCCGTCCAGCCGCTTGATCTGCTGAGCGAACTCGTACTTCTCCAGCACTTCCCGCGCGTTCGGGGAGAAGCCCGCGATGTACTTGGCGAGGTTCGTCGCCGCGTGCTCCGGGTCGTTGGCGATCTTCTCGAGGGTGTAGCCGGTGGTGTTGTAGAAGGACTGGCCCGAGGCGCGGCGGAGGAACCGGTCGGTGTCCATGTCCTTGTCCTTGAACCGCTCCACCGTCTCCTGGACGGCCGCCCGGGTTGGCTCCAGGACGGTCTCCAGCCTGCGGAGCACGGTGAACGGCAGGATGACCTTGCCGTACTCCGACTGCTTGAAGTCGCCGCGCAGAAGGTCGGCGACCGACCAGGCGTGGTTCACCAGTTCGGTGTGCTTGCTGGGGTTCAAGGGGTTCCCTTCATGGTGTTGCGGGCCTGGGTAGGGACTATCAAGTCTGGTTCACCGGAGCGGCGTGGCGCTGGCCCTCACGGCAACTCGGCTCCATGGGGCAACAGCGCTCCGCTGCTAAGCGTGGTGGCTATGAGGTCCGCCATCTCGTTGGCGCACGTCGCAGCGCTTTGCGCACTGCTCCTGAGGACTTGGACTTTCCGAAACGCCTGGCCATAAGCGGTCTGCTCGTTCAGCGGGAGCAAAGGGACGCGCAGGCGGGACGCCACGAGTTGGTGCGTGGAGCTGCCGGTCGTCGCCTGGCTGACGTTGTCGGGTGCGCTGGCGAATCCGGCGAGGAACCACGGATCGAGACGTGCCGGGTCGGGCCGGAGCAGGAATACGCCGTTGCCGAGCAGGCATCCGGCGTCGTCGTCGCCGGCGACCCGGGTCGCGACGCCCTGGGGGCCGACGACCTGGGTGACCAGGACGTCTCCCGCCTGGATGACGAACGGGTCGGCCAAGGGCGTCTCGCGTGCGTCGCCGCCGGCCCGCGTGCCGTCGAGCAGGTCACGGGCCCGGAGCACGGGACGGTCCACGAGGTCGGTGGGCGGGATATCGGCTGAGGAGGCCCGCACTCCCCGGTGGACGGCGAGCGCGCCGCCGCGGGCGAGGTCGGCGATCGTGGCGCTGCGCCAGGTGCGGCTCGCTTCCCCGGCCGAGGCCAGCGGCCCGATCTCGCTCGCCTCGGCCAGCGCGGCCACGTCGGCCTTGAGGCGCTCGGCGAGCTTCAGGACGTCGCGCAGGGCGGCGTCGGGAGTGACTATCGGCGCCGTGCGGACGTGCCGTGCCGGTGAGAGATCGACGAGATCGTCCAGGAGGTCGATCGTCGCCACGGCACGGGCGGTCCCCGGGATCTCGGTGAACTCGGTCGGCGCGATGAACGCCTCCCACGTGCTGAGGATCGTCTTACGGAGCTTGTCCGTGTCCGGTGCCTTGCCTTGGATGGACGGCTCCTCCGGGGTGGCGGCCTCGTCGGAGGCATCCATCAGCAGGACCTGGTCCGGGCCGGAGCGGCTGGCTTCGGGGCGTCGCAGTATCCACAGGTGAAGCCCGATGTGGTGCGGTACGGCGAGGCCCGGCGGGAGCGCGATGATCCCGCATAGTGCCCCCTGTCGCAGCAGTTCGGAGCGGATGCGGCGGCCGGACGACCGTGACGCGGTCGCTGGCGGGAGCAGCAGCACGGCGCGGCCACCCTCGGCCAGATGCGCCAATGCGTGCTGGATCCAGGCGAGTTCTGGCTCCGAGCGCGGTGGCACGCCGTAGGCCCATCGCGTGTCGAGCGCGAGTTCGTCGTGCCCCCAGTCGCGGTCACCGTAGGGCGGGTTGCACACGACGGCGTCCACAAGCAGCCCGGGGAAGGCGTCGTTGCGCAGGCTGTCCCCGGTCCTGACGTCTACCGAAGCCTTGGGCGCCGTCTCGGCCAGCCGGGTCTTCGCTTGGGCCGCTGTGACAGGGCGATACTCCTGGCCGTTCACGCTCGCGCCGGGCTTGAGGGCGGCCGCGGCCGCGGCGAGGAGGCGCCCGCCCCCGCAGGCCGGGTCGAGAACGCTGCGGACACGCTGGCCTTCGGACGTCGCCAGCCCGGCCATCAGGTCGGCGAGCGCCTCCGACGTCGGATGCGTCCCGCGGATGCCGACCGGTCCTTCGGTCTGATCGTCGAGGACGTCAAAGACGGCAAGCGGGCCTTCCTCGTGCGCCACCTTCGCCGCCGAGCGCAGGAGCTGCGCGGGGACGTCCGCAAGGCCCGATTGACCGGCTCCGGTCGACGAGAGCGCTTCCGCGTACAGCGCGATCAGTGCGTTGTCGTCCAGGGCCGCGGCTTCAGCGCGCTTCTTGGTGTCCAGTCCGGCCAGGTGTGCCGTGAAAAGGGCCACGGCCTCGGCTTCACGCGGCGGGCGCCCGTGCAGGTGCGCCCGCAGGTCGTCCCTGGACGAGCGCGCGGGAAGGCGGCCTCGCGCGTCGAGCCACGCCTCGATCTGCGCCCGGTTGTAGCTGGGGCTGGCCTCCGTCCCCCCGCTGGGCTGCGGAAAGTCGGGGTGGCGCCGGCGCCAGTTGCTCACGGTCGCCCGCGTCACCCCGGCCAGCCGAGAGATCTCGGCGGCGGTCAGTTGCTCGCTCTGCGATGCCATCAGAACTTCCTCGTCAGCTTTCGGGAGCATCGCCACTGTACACCATCCAATGACGTGAAGCTATTTGACAGTGCTTTCACGTCATGCTCTCATGGTCATGCTTTCAACGGCTGGACGCTAGGAGCGAGGATGACGAGTTGGGTGGCGATCGACTTCGAGACGGCGAACGCCCGGCGGGCAAGCCCGTGCTCGGTCGGACTGGTCAAGGTGAAGGGAGGGCGGATCGTCGAGGAGTGGTCATCGCTGATCAGACCCCCGCACGGACACGACCACTTCGACGCCTACAACGTCGGAATCCACGGCATCACGGCGGACCGCGTCAGAGACGCCCCCGGCTGGCCGGAGACGCTGGAGCACATCGTCCAGTTCGCCGGCGGCACCCCTTTCGTGGCGCACAACGCGGCCTTCGACATCGGCGTCCTCGCCGACACGAGCCAGGCGAGCGGCCTCCGCGTCCCGGACCTCCGGTTCGCCTGCACGCTCGTCGTCGCAAGGCGGACCTGGACCGGCCTGCTCGCCTACAAGCTCCCGGTACTCGCCGACGCCCTGGGCATCGAACTGCCGCACCACCACGACGCCGACGACGACGCGCGGGCGGCGGCCCAGGTGATGCTCGCCGCGCTGAGACGGCAGGGAACGGCCACCCTTGACGACCTCCTGGCCGTCCACCGGATCCAGATGGGCTCCTACCGCGGCGGCGTCCGCCGGGGGTGCAAGTACCGGGGAGCCTCACGGCGCGAGCCGTACCCGGACGCCGAGCCCAACGCCGACCCGGACAACCCGTTCTACGGACTCACCGTCTGCTTCACCGGATCACTGCCAGGGATGACGAGGACGGCGGCCGCCGAACGGATCGCCGCCTTCGGAGCCTGGACCGTCCCCCACGTCACCAAGTTCGTCGACCTGCTGGTGGTCGGCGGCATCGAGCCTCACCAACTCGCCCCTGGGGCGAAGAAGACCGGCAAGCTCGCCAAGGCCGAGCGGCTCCGCGACTCCGGTCACGACATCACGGTCATCGACGCCGAGGAGTGCTACGAGCTCCTCGCGGTCGCCGAGGGCTGACCAGCCCATGCGGAGGCCCGCCGCAGCCTCCGCTCCCCCGAAGACGCGCCGCCGTCCGCTTGACCAGCCCTACCCCTAAGCGGGCGGCGGCGCCCCTCCATCACGAATCCCATCCCCAGGGCGCCATGCAGAACGTGCCCGGACACAAAGGAGCACCCCATGCGCAAGATCATCCTTGGCCTCGCTGCGGTCGCCGTCCTCACCGCCGGCTGCAACCTCGAAGAGGACCCGGTCGCCGTCCAGTCGGCCGACCCGGGCAAGTCGGCGGGCAAGAGCGGCGCCGCGTCCAAGGGCAAGGCCTTCCCGATCAAGCTCACCGCCAAGCGGGCGCGCGCGAGCAAGAGCGTCCTGAGCGACGGCGGCGCCCTGTCCTGCGTCAAGGTCATCGTCACCAACCAGACCAAGAAGCAGCTCGAAGTCAACCCGCTCTACTTCTCCATCACCGACACCAAGAACACCAAGCACGACAGCAGCTCCGCCCTCGGCGAGTACGAGGGCCAGATCGACACCACGAGCCTTGCGCCCGGCGAGAAGGCGACCGGTCTCGTGTGCGCCAAGGGGAGTTTCCGCCCGAAGGTCGTCGCGATGACCAACCCCCTGTTCTCCGAGGCTGCGCGAGCCCAGGTCGCCTGATCAAGGACCGGGCCAAGGAAAAGGCGGTTCGTGATGCGAGACGCCGCTTCATGGCCCAACCCGGTCACCACATGACGCTGTTTCGTCTCTTTAAGCAGACAAGTCGCAACACGCGGCTACCGTTTCGCAGGTCACTGGAGTTCCAGGGCCATCCCCGCATCGGTCGCCGACCCCACCTGAAAAGGGAGAGCATGAAGATCCTGCATGCCGCCGATCTTCACATCGACAGTCCACTGCGGGGCCTGTCCCGCTACGAAGGAGCTCCGGAGGACGACCTGAGGCTGGCGACTCGGAGAGCCCTCGGCAACCTCGTCCGGCTCGCGACCGACCTGTCAGTGGACGCCGTGTTGCTGGCCGGCGACGTGTACGACGGGGAGTGGAAGGACTACCAGACCGGCCTCTACTTCAGTCGGCAGATGGCACTCCTCGGGCAGGCCGGCATCCCCGTCTACATGGTCTCCGGCAATCACGACGCGCAGAACCGCACGATGCGCACGCTCAAGCTCCCCGACAATGTGCACGTCTTCGCGACGGGGAAGCCCGAGACCGTCCGGAACGAACAGGCGGGGCTTGCAGTTCACGGCCAAGGCTTCGCCCGATGGGACTTGAGCGACAACCTGGCCGCCGGATATCCAGCGCGTGACGGTGGCCTGTTCAACGTCGGCTTGCTGCACACCGGTCTCGAGGGCGGCTACTCCGACCACAAGCGATACGCGCCCTGCACCGTTGCGGACCTCCAGGCGCGGGACTACGACTATTGGGCGCTCGGTCACGTCCACACCCAGCAGATCGTCAGCCGGGAACCGTGGATCGTCTACCCCGGCAACATCCAGGGACGGCACGCCCGTGAGACGGGACCGAAGGGCTGCATCGTCGTCACCGTGGACACCGACCTCCGGGTCGAATCGGTCGAGCACCATGACCTGGACACCGCCCGCTGGGAGAGTCTCGACGTCGACGTCACGGGCCGCGACGACATCGACCAGGTACTCAGCCTCGTCGAGCAGCGCTTCCAGGAGATCCCGGAGGAACGGCTGACCGCCGTCCGGGTGACCCTCACCGGTGCGACGTCGGCGCACGCCGCGCTGTGGCGTGACCACGAAAGGATCCTCAACGAACTCCGGGCGGCGGCCGGCCACCACCCGAACCTGTGGCTGGAGAAGATCAAGATCCACACGTCCGGTGAAGACAGCGGCGACTCGACCGAGGGCACCTCCGGGATCCTGACCGACCTTCGCCGCACCCTCTCCGCGCTCGGCGCTGATCCAGACGGTCTGATGGCCAGGCTCTCGAGCCACCCGCTCATCGGAAGGATCCCGGCCCAGATCCGAGGCCCGGAGGGCATCGCCCCGAACGACCCGGAGTGGGTCGGGAATCTGGCCGACGAGGCTTACCAACTCGTGGAGTCCCTGCTGCAGGAAGCGCGGTGACCGGAATGCGCATAGAACGTCTCGACCTGATCGCCTACGGCGCCTTCAACGGCCACAGCCTGGACGGTCTGGGCAGGGCCGGCGTCCATCTGGTCTACGGCCCCAACGAAGCCGGCAAGTCCACGGCGCTCAGCGCTTTCGATCAGCTGTTGTACGGCATTCACCACAACTCCCGCTACGCCTTCCTGCACGGGAACCGGACACGGCTCGGTGCCCGGCTCTCAGCGGCCGACGGGGTGGCCTTGGAGATCGTCCGCCGGAAGAAGCGCAAGGACGACCTCGTGGACGGTGACGGCAACCCGCTCAGCGAAGACGCGCTCGCCCCCTTCCTCGGCGGTGTCGACCGCAAGACCTTCACCACCGAGTTCGCCCTCAACAGCGCCGAACTCCGCAAGGGCGGGGAACTGCTCGCCTCCGGCCAGGGCGACATGGCCCAACTGCTCGCCGCCGCACGGTCTGGGATGCGCCTCAACGTCGTCCTGGACAAGATCGAGCTCCGCCAGCGCGAGCTGTTCCTGAAGCAGGGAAAGAAGCCCGCGATCAATGCTGCGCTGGACCGGCTGAAGGGTCTCTGGCAGAGGTCCCGCGAGGCGACCCTCCGCCCCGAGCAGTACCGGGAGGCCGAACAGTCCGCCGCCGAGGCGGAGCGACGCCTCGCCGAGACCGAGGCCGAGTGGCGGGCCGCGCAGCGGTTGCGGGATGCCAAGCATCGACTCCAGCAGAACCTGCCCGCGCTGGATCAGTGCCGTGATCTCGAAGAACAGATCGAGGAGATCAGTGCCCAAGGGCCCGTGGCCCCCGACGATATCCGCGCTCAGCTCCCGGAACTGCTCCAACGGCGAAGCGAGCACAAGGCCGTGCACTCGACGAACGCCGACCTCCTCAAGGGAACCGAGCGGCAACTCTCTGAAACGGTGCAGGACGACTCGCTCCTCCCGCATGCCGCCGAGATCGACCAGTTGACCAAGGGCATCACGGCGATCGTCGACGAGCTGGATCGGCAGAACTCGGCGTCCGATGAGATCGCAGACAAGCGGGACCAAGCCGAGTCGCGGCTGCGTGACGTTCACCCGCATGCGACTCTGGCCGACGAAGGGCTCTACCGGATTCCGGACGCTCTGCGTAGGAAGGGACGGGAGCTCCGGGACCAGGGCCGGACGTTCCGCGATGACCTCGATCACGCGCACGACACGGTGAAGCGATGCCGCGACAAGCACGAGCGACTCGGTAAGGAGCTGAGCACCCTCCCAGCGGGCGAGGATGCCTCGCAGTTGCGGAACGCGTACGCGTCGATCCCCGCGGACCTGCCAGGGAAGCTCGCCGACACGGAGGCCGACGAGAAGAAGCTGGACCGCCGGTTCCGCCAGGCGCGGAACCGGCTCGAACTGCCCGAGATCGCCCCCGCCGACGTCCTGGAGCTCCGGCTCCCCGACCACGAGCAGGTCACCGGAGCCGTGCAGGCCTTCCGCGACCTCAAGCAGCGGTTCGATGATCGCGCCAGAGAACTCGACGACGTGCAACGGCAACTGGCGAAGTGCCGGCGCGACCTCGAGCGGCTCGTGACCGATGACGCGCCGCCGACACACGACGAGCTTCAAGCGCGCCGAGTCGAGCGTGACGATCTCATCGCGCGGTTCCGCGACGATCCGAGCATCATGGATTCGCTCAGCGAGGCCGTCCGGCGGGCCGACGACACCGCCGACATGATGTTGCGGCATGCGGAGAGCGTCAACAAGCGGGCTGAGCTTTCGCGCGAGATCACCGACCTGGAAGCGGCGGTACCCGCCCATCAGACGGCCGTGGAGGACGTGCTCGCCGAACAGGAGCTGGACCAGCGGCGCTGGGAGTCGCTGTGGGAGGGGTATCCGGCTCCTGCGCCCGATGTCGAAGGGGCGACCAAGGTCCTGGACGCCTTCGGCCGGCTCCAGGTCGACGCGCAAGAACTCCAGGATGTCCGCATCGAGCTCGAAGGCCAGCGCGAACGCCTCGACGCCCACACGGGCAGGCTCCAGCACCTGCTGCGCCTCGATGAGGACGCACCGGTCGCCGTGGGTACAGCCCAGGCCTCCGCGATATTCGCCGAGATCGTCGAGATGGCACGTGAACGCCTTGACGAACACCAGCAGATCGCCCGAGATAGAGAAGCCAAACAGCGCGACCTGGCCAACGCGGACACCGACCTCGAGGAAGCGGAATCGGTGAAGGCCGCAGCCGAGAATGCCGTGGCCGTTCACGATGGGCAATGGCAGCGGTTCCTGAGCAGCGCAGGCCTCGCCACCGACCGCGACTTCGACACCGCTCTCACGGACCTGGAAAGCCTGTCCCACGTGGCGACGGACGTCGATGCTGCGGAGGCGATGGAGCAGAAACTCCTCCAAGGCGAGCAGCGGATCTCCGAGTTCGGGCAGCTGCTGGAGAACACGCTCAGTGCCTGTGGCCGGAGTGTGCCGACAGCCGTCGCCGGCTGGCGCCAAGCCATCGAGCTGCTGGCGCAGGATCTGGAGGAGCAGCGGGACGGCGCGAAGCAACGCACGAACCTGCTCAAGCAAAAGGCCGACCTCGTCAAGCGGGTGAGCGACGCGGAGGCTGGACTGAGCGGGCTGGAAAGCCGCTTGCAGGACTTCTCCGCACGCCTCGACCTCTCCTCGATCGCCGAACTGGAGGCGGCCGTCCAGCGCGCCGCCGCCCTGAGAGAGAAATCCACCGCTCTCGCGAACATCCGGCGGACGCTTCCGGCGGGGCAGGCGTTGATCGTCCTTCGCGAGCAGGCGGCCAAGACGTCCGCTGAGGAACTCGCCGACGAGCTCACCGAACTCGACCGTGATATCGAGGGACTGGGGGACGCCAAAGCCACCTGGCTCGAACAACGTCTGGCGCGACGGCAGGTGCTCGACGGTCTCAACGGGGGTGGCGAGGCCGCCCGCGCCGAGGCCGACATCGCCCAGATCTGTGCCGAACTCGCCGAGGGCGCCGAAGAGTTCCTGCGCCTGGAAGCCGCGAGGATCGCCATCCTGGCCTGCATAGAGGAGTACCGGAGCAGCGACCAGGAACCCGTCCTGGCGCAGGCCTCCGAGATGTTCACCCGTCTGAGCCTCGGCCGCTACACCGGGCTCGAACTGTCCGACGAGGAGCGCCCGAGCATCCGCGCCAAGTCGTCCACGGGAAAGCTGCTGGCACCCACCGCCCTGAGTGAGGGCACGCGCGACCAGCTATACCTGGCGCTGCGCCTGGCCACTCTCGAGCGCCATGCCACAGTCGGCAACGCCCTCCCCATCGCCGTCGACGACATCTTCATGACGTTCGACGAACCGCGAACCGAGGCGGCGCTACGAGTCCTGGACGGCATGGCGGACCGGTTCCAGGTCATCGTCTTCACGCACCACGAGCACGTCATCCGCAGTGCTGCTAAGGAACTACCTGAGGGGCGGTGCCACGTACACCAGCTGCCCAATTAGCCCGAACGACACGAGAGGGACGGCACGCTGTGCCGTCGTCATCCACGAGCGAACACCGGTACCCCCGACGCCCCCCCATAAGGAGAAACGCATGCAGGACACTTCGGGTTCGATGGATGACTCCGAGCCTGATGAGAACGGCCAGAGCGATACCGCTATCTCACCGGATGTGGACGAATCAACACCCGACTCGGACAACGAATCAACAGCGGTATCGACGGTCTTGGCGGAGGTGCTACCAGGGGTTGCTTTCGCCTTCGGTGACGTCCCGGAAAAGCTCAAGCGCGACCTCAAGCTTGAGCCGATCGACTCTAGACTCCTGCCGGTCACCGACCGCGAGAAGATCACGATGCTCCTCGCCTCGACCGGAAACGCGGCGAACCTGGGCGGCAACCTCGCAAACGCCTTCGCCAGCGTGGACGGGATCTATCGGATTACCGACGCGACGCGGGCCATACTGAACGCCGGCGGAACGCTTGCCGTCAAGGATGGCGCGAACATCGGGGCAGTATTCCTCAACGGCAAGCTTTTTCATCAAGCCCGCTTCATCCCATTGACTAAGGTCAGCACGGCGGAGAGGATGGCCGCCGTCGGGCCGGCGCTGGCCATGGTCGCCCTTCAGTTGCAGCTGAGCGAGGTCGCAGGCCTCGTCAAGACCAATATCGCGCTGACGAGCCAGGTACTCACGACCATGTACCACGAGCAGTGGTCCACACTTAAGGGACTCGTTAAAGCCGTCGATACCGCCCTCGGTGAGGCGCAAGAGCTCGAATTGGTCACACCGCACGTGTGGGAAACCATCGCGCCCAAGCGAGCAGAGCTTCTCAAGGCAAGGGACCAGTACCGAGAGAACGTCGGGGGTCACATCCGAAAGATCAAAAAACTGGCGGTACATGGCCGCCGTGAGTATCTCGAAATGAACGCCGAGGCCATCGTCTTCGATACCTATGCCCTCCGGTCATCCCCAGGGCTCCGGCGTTCTCGTGTTATCGATCGTGATGTCCGATTGTGAGGCCGAGGGTGGCGAGACAGCGGCGGGGGTCTCGCTGGTGGTGGCG
>NZ_JBEUPD010000022.1:0-142189 GCF_040492135.1 Actinomadura sp. NPDC000600 | reverse complement strand
ACACCCGGTCCCATCCCGAACCCGGAAGTTAAGCCCTTCAGCGCCGATGGTACTGCATGGGAGACCGTGTGGGAGAGTAGGACGCCGCCGGACACTTATTGGGGAAGGCCCCGCCGATCACGGCGGGGCCTTTCTTGTTTCATCGGGATTGCAGTAGCCGCCGTTTTTCGGGGTCGATTCTCAAGCTGAGTGCTGTTGAGACGAACGAACGCGTGGGGCGCGGTCGCCGGCGGCTCTGCGGTGGCGTGCCGTTCGCCGGCGCTGACCTGGCCGTGAAGGGTGGGGTTCGACTCTCGGTGGAGTTGGGTGGTGGACGGTGCGAGACCGCTGACCATGTCCAGTCCCGGGAGGGGCTCCCGTATCGCGGGGGGTAGCTCAGGGCGAGATTGGTTTGGGCTGGACTCGCCCTCGCCCTCGCCCTTGCTCTCGCCCTCGACCAGGTGCAACGTCGCCGGTAGCCCGGTCGGTGACTGGTGACTGGTGACTGGTGACTGTAACTCGTCTGGCATGACGTGATCATTCCACCGGCGAGGCGGGGTTCGTCGACGGGACGGGTTCGCTGGGTGGTGTCAGGTCCCGCGCTCGTGGAGCGCCGACCGACTGAGCTCGTCAGTGGTCGGCGGGAGGGGGGCGATGGCGACGGGACGCAAGGGCCGTGGCGCGTGCGTCGCGGTTACCGCGCGAGCCGGGCATGGCGGCTGACCCTTCCGCGGTCCAGTGCCAGTCATCCGCCACCCCTAGGAGGGGCGGCGCCGGTCGTCCTACCGCGTTTCAGGTTCGGGTGGCGGGGGTCTCGGGCTTGCGGGTGCGTGCTACCTCGGGGGTGCGGGCGTCCAAACTGATCTTGGCGAGGGCGTGGCGGCCGAGGTCGGCTGTCCCGGAGTGCTTGGTCTCGTCTTGGGTCAGGTAGACGGTCAGGTCGGGGAAGGTGACCAGCCATCCGCCGTCGCCGGCTGGGGCGGTTCGGAAATCGCGCGGGTCGCGCCGGGCTGCCAGTCTTTCCTTGGCGAAGTCGGCCGCAGAGTCGGCCTCGCGGGTTCCGGCGGGGACGAAGGTGCCGTTGCGGAAGTAGACCGTGGTCTGGGTCCGGTCACCGGCGGCCAGGGCCGCCTCGGACACGGTGGCCGGCGGCTCCGGTGGGCGATGGGTGAGCGTGCGTCGTGTGCTCCGCCGCCGGATTCGCCAGATCTTGGCCACCGCCCAGATGAGGAGCACCGGCCAGAGGACCAGCAGGGCCACGAGCAGGCCGGTTCCAGGCGCGTCCACCTGGATTCGCAGTGCCTCGTTGGAGCGGTCGCATGCGACCGCGACGTAGTCGGTGGCAGGGGCCTGGAACGCCCCGACCCATCGGTATCCCTTGATCTCCGCGGAGTCGCCGGAGTGCCGGACGCGGTCCAGCGTCAGCGGATAGGTGCCGTTCTGCCCGGCCAGCGCGCAGGAACCCGGGTCGGCGGCGCTTCCGACGACGTGGACGCGATAGCGCAGACCCTCGTCCACCCAGAGCACCGGACGGCTGTCGTCGGGGACGTTTCCGGACCGGACGGCGTCGACCGTGCTCGCGGTGAGGAGTGCGTGGTGCGTCCCCCAGAACAGCGCGGTGAGCAAGGCGAGCAGGACCACGGGCCAAGCCGGAATCAGATACGCGCGCCAGGACGTGGCGAAGGGCACCCGATACCGATATGCAACCTTTTTCGGCACCCGCGAATTGTACGATCTTGCGGCCTGGAGAGGGAGATCATTTGGACGTTACACGTACCGAGATCGACGGCGTTCCCGTGTTCTGGAGCAAGGGCGCGCCGGGCGACGACGACCATCGAGCGGCGCTGGTGTTCCGCGTGGGGCGGGCCGACGAGACCCTGGCACGGGGCGGGCTCACCCACCTGGTGGAGCATCTGGCGCTGCATGCGGTCGGCGATTCCGACTATCACCACAACGGCGTCGTGAACGCCGTGACCACCATGTTCGTCACCCATGGCGAGCCCGCGGAGATCGCTTCATTTCTGACGACCGTGTGCGAATCGCTGTGCGCGCTTCCCATGGACCGTCTGGAGGCGGAGAAGAACATCCTGCGGACCGAGGCCGAGGGACGCGACGCAGGGCTGCAAGGCCAGCTGCTGCTGTGGCGTTACGGAGCCGCCACTTATGGCCTGCCCGCCTACGACGAGCACGGTCTGACCGCCTTAACCCCCGAGGACGTCCAGGAGTGGGCGGCGCGCTGGTTCACCAAGAACAACGCGGCACTGGCGATCGTCGGCGGCCCGCCGCCCGAGGGGCTGACGCTGCCGCTTCCCGAGGGCGAACGGCGGCCCGTCCCGGAACCGACGAGCGCCCTGCCCCGGACACCCGCCTACTTCAACGCCGACGTCAACGGTGTCGCGCTGAGCGCGATCGTGCCGCGCTCGTCCGCCGCCCGGGTCTACGCCGACGTCCTCGGCCGCCGCCTTCACCGGGTGCTGCGGAGGGACAACGCGCTGAGCTACACGACGAGCGTCGACTTCTCATCGAGCACCGGGGACGGTGTGGAACTGCTCGCGTTCGCTGACGGTCTGGCCGAGGTGCGCCCGGAACTCGCGGAGCGGTTCTGCGGGGAGATCGGGCGCATCGCGGCCGAGCCGGTCGACGCGGCCGAACTCGCGGAGGTAGTCGCGGCGCGACGCGCCCGCACGGGCTCCGACGAGGCCCGCGCCTCGCAGCCGATGAGGCGGTGCCTTGCCGAACTGCTGGGAGCCCCGCTGCTGACGACGGACGAGGCCCTGGCGGAGCTCGACGCGGTGCGGCCCGAGGACGTCCAGGAGGTCGGCCGCGCCGTCCTGGACACCGCGCTCCTGATGCTTCCGCACGGCGAAGAGCCGCAAGGGGCGCGTTTCGCCCCGGCCCCGACCCGTTCCATGGTCGCGGTCGAGGGCCGCGTCCACACCCGGGCCGGCGACGTCCAGCAGGGCCTGATCGTCGGCCCTGAGGGGGCCACCTCGCTGACCGGCCCGATCATGGCGACCGTGCGCTTCGACCAGTGCGCCGCGGTGTTCGCGTGGCCGGACGGGGCACGCGCGCTGATCGGCCTGGACGGCGTGACGGTCGGGGTCGAGCCGAACCTCTGGCGCTCCGGCACGGCCGCCGTCGCGGAGATCGACCGGTACGCCCCCGCCGAGCTGGTCGTCCGCAAGCCGGCCCGCCCCGACGACCGCATCCCGTCTCCGGGCGACGGCGCCTCCTCGGCCGATCCTGAGGAGACCGGCAAAGCCTCACCCGGCGTGGTGGCCGCGCTCTTCGGGCTGCCCGGCAGGATCAGGTCGCGGCGGCGACGGCCGGCCTGGCGGGACGAGGCGCTGGCGGCGGCGCTGCCGAAGGTGCGCGGCGGCGACCTGCGCGCGGGCCTGGAACTGCTGGCACGCACCCGGGACGACGCCGAGACCCGCAGCCTCTACATGGATGGCCTCACCGACGCCGCGCTCGGACAGGCCGAGCGGCTCACGCGACTGTACGCGGACGATCCCGACGACCCGGACCTGTGCCTGTGGCTTGGCGCGACCCGGGTCGCCGAGGCATGGGAGGCGCGCAGCGCCCAACGCGCGGAGCACGTCGACGCGGAACGGTTCGGCCGGTTCTGGCGGCTGCTCGCCCTCGCGGGCCCGCCGCTCTACCGTGCCGCCGAGCTGCTTCCCGCGGACCCCGTCCCCTGGGACAGCCTCCAGTGGTACGGCATCGGCATGCAGCTCGGACGGGACGAACTGGACCGGATCTGGCGTGAGCTGACGGAGCGCGACCCGTCCCTCTACGCGGGCCATGTCTCCCGCTCCCAGGCATTGTGCAAGAAGTGGTGGGGCTCGGAGGCCGAGGTGCTGGACTTCGCCGAGGCGACCGTCGCCGCGGCCGAGCCGGGCGACCCGGTGACCGCGGTACTGGCGGTGGCGCACCTGGAGATCGGCGGTGAGATCGGCACCTGGGACGACCTGAACCGCTACCTGGCCCGGCCCTCGGTGCACGCCGCGCTCGTGGCGGCCGCCGACCGCTGGCTCGCCGGGGATCGGCCGCATCCGAGGAACCTGGAGGCCCACCACTTCTTCGGTGCGGTGTTCTACCGGGCCGGCGACCACGACCGGGCCCGGCGCCATCTCAGCCGGGTCGGCCGCACCAGCCCGCCCGAACGCGCGTGGGGGTACGCGCCCGACGCCGACCGGCTGCTGGTCCAGGCCCGGCGGGACGTCCGCGCGAAGCGTGAGGAGCCGCCGCACTAAGGGCGCAGGCCGGGGCCGTCCTGTGCGAGGGCCTTCGCATAGGCGGACAGCGAGCGGTTGTACTGCGGGAGGTGGCGGGAGAGCGCGCCCAGCGCGAGCCCGGCCGCCTCCCGCTCGCGTCCGACGTCGGTGAGCGCGAGCGCGAGGAACGCGGTGACGGCGTCGTCGAGCTCGTCCGAGCCGGCCTCGCGTTCCGCGGTCAGCAGCGCGACGCTCTCGTCGGCCCGGCCGAGGTTGCGGAGCGTGCTGGCGTACTGGATCACGGCCTGCCTCCGCCGCGGTCCGGAAAGCCCCGCGGCGAAGGCCCGCCGGTAGTGGTCGGCGGCCTCCGCCTCGTGGTCGAGGGCGTCGTGCGCGGAGGCCAGCTCGTACTCGGCGACGGCGTCGCCGGGCGGCAGCTCGCCGGTCAGGGCTTCGACCTTGCCGAGGAAGTCCTCGGGGGTGTGGTCGTCGAAGGCGTCCCACAGGGCGGCCATGCGCGCTTCCCAGTCGGGCGCGGGGTTGATCATAAGGTCAGCCTACGGTCATCCGTCCCGCTGCGGAGGTTCGAGGTCGAGCCAGAGCTCGGCCGGGTGACGGATCACGGTGACGGTGTTCCAGACGACGTCGTGCGGCGCGTGATGCAGCCGCGCGTCCGGGAAGCGGCGGGTCAGCTCGCGCAGGACGGTGTTCAGCTCCAGCCGGGCCAGCGGGGCGCCGAGGCAGACGTGGGGACCGGCTCCGAAGGCGAGGTGGGGGTTCGGGGCGCGCTGGAAGTCGATCCGCTCGGGGCCGTCGAACACGCCCGGGTCGCGGTTGGCGCGGTCGACCGCCGGAATCACCAGGTCGCCCTCGCGCAGCGGGACGCCGCCGAGTTCGACCTCGCGGGCGACCCGGCGCGGCTGCGCGGATTCGAACGCGGTGCCGGGAGTGGTGCGCAGCAGTTCCTCGACCGCGCCGGGAATGCGGTCGGGGCGGGCCGCGAGAAGGCGGTAGAGGGTGTCGCCGCCGTCCTCCCGGGTGGTGAGGAGCCGGAACAGGAAGCCCGCGATCGCGGCGGCCGTCGTCTCCCATCCCGCGACGACGACGCTCGCCGCCAGCAGCGCCGCCTCCTCCAGACCGGTCCGCCGGCGGACGGCGTTGGCGGCGATCACGGAGAGCAGGCCGCCTTCCTCGGAGCCGGGTTCCGCGTCCGCCATGAGCCCGCCGAGGCGCTCGGCCATGTAGCCGCTCATCTCCAGCACCGCGCGCTCGTTCTCGGCGGCGCGGTCGGCGCCCGTGGACAGGAACATGTCGCCCCACCTCCGGAACAGCGGCAGGTCGTCGTCCGGCAGGTGCATCACGCCGCCGATGACGCCGAGGGTGAGGGGCAGGGCGAGCTGCTCGTTGACCTCGATCGGACCGCCCGCCTGGACGAGCGAGTCGAGCAGCGCGGTGGTGAGCCGGTCGACGGTCGGCCGGTACCGGTCGATCCGGGCGGGCGCGAACGCGTTGCCGACCAGGTCGCGGTGCACGCGGTGTTCACGGCCGTCCCGCGCCAGCATCGTCGGGGAAGTGGGCGGGTAGGGCGGGATCGCGTCGGCTCCCGCACGGCGGAACGTGTCCTGCTCGCGCAGGACGCGCAGGCACTCCCTGTGCCCGGTGACCAGGAACGCCTCGTGCCCTTCCGGGAGGCGGACACGGGCGACGGGCGCGAGCCCGTCGTAGAGAGGGGACAGTCCCATCGGATCGTCGGGACGGACCCCGTCGACCGGAACGTCCTGGCAGGGGAACGGGTATCGCGGGTGATCGGTCGACGGCACGGCGCTCCTCGCGGATGTCGCTGGGGTGGTCACCTGTCTGCCCCGAAGCTCCGCGACACGCACGTCCCCGTCAACCCGGGGTGAGGTGCATGTGGCGTCCGCGACATCTGGGGCCCGCGCAACGCTTGTGCAACGTGGGATGCGGCAGAATTGGACCGCCCGGCCATGGCCGGAATCATGGTCGCGTCGGCGCCAACCCACACACGTGCACCGGCGCGGCCGCCGGCCGGCGGATCAGACGCTCGCACCGCGGTCCTCGGCGGCGCCGCGCCCGTTCCCCGGGACGGATTCCGGCGCGCCGCCCCGGGCGAGTCCGAAAAGGCCCAGCGCTCCCAGCGCCCAGGCCGCCGCAGCGAGCGGCAGCGAACCCGAGCCGCCGCGGTGAAGGCGGCGACGGCCAGGGCGAACGTCCTCACCGGGCCGAAGCGGTCGACCAGGGCGCCGCCGAGACGGCCGCCCGCGATGCCCGCGGCGCCGGTGAGGACCAGGAGGCCGCCGAGGCGGGACGGGGTCACGCCCGCGACCCCGTCGGGGAACGGCGCCAGGTACGTCTGGATCGAGATCGAGGGGCTCGCGGCGGCCAGCCGCCTCGGCGCCCTGACCTGCCGTCGAGCCGGAACACCGTGCTACTCCCGCCACTGGCGGTGGCACCAGCACAAACTTCGCCAGTGTTCGGGGCCGCGATCAGGCGATGCCAGACAGACTTGGACACGGCACGGATTGGACCTGTCCCCGCACCGGACCTGGCCGTACCGTCCGCCCATGCGTAACACACGACGCCTCGCCCTCGCGGCCGTGGCCGCGTTTCCCCTCGTGGCCGCGCTGCCGGCGGCGTCCGCCGCGGACTCCGGCGCGACCGCCACCGGGACCGTCTTCTACCCCAACCCCGTCCAGCAGCTCGGGGACCAGTCCCTCACCGACGCGAAGGACGCCGACTACGCCGCCCTCGCGCCCGCCTACCGGCAGGTCACCCTCACCGACCTCGACGGGTCCGGGTCGCTCACCGGGCGGTACGCGCGGGTCAAGAGCGAGACCGGCAAGGCCGCCCGGATCGAGGGCGGCGCGCTGCCCGCCTACCACCGCGACTCCGACCAGTTCGAGCAGGTGATGGGCTACTACTGGGTGACGACCGCGCAGCGGTACCTGCAGCACCTCGGGTTCGGGTCCGGGCTCCGGCCCGTGAACCAGCGGCAGATCGAGGTGCGGATCAACCAGTACGGCGGCGACAACTCCTTCTTCCGCCCCGACAAGGCGAACATCACGCTCGGCAAGGGCGGGATCGACGACGCCGAGGACGCCGAGGTGGTCATCCACGAGTACGGCCACTCCGTGCAGGACGGCCAGGTCACCGGGTTCGGCACGAACCTGGAGTCCGGATCGATCGGGGAGGCGTTCGGCGACTACCTGGCAGTGGCGGTCACCAGCTGGGCGACCGGCACGCCGACCAAGACCCCGGAGCCGTGCGTCGCCGACTGGGACTCGGTGTCCTACACGTCCGGGCCCACGCACTGCCTGCGGAGGCTGGACGGGACGAAGCACTACCCCGAGGACGTCCGCGGTGAGGTCCACGCCGACGGCGAGATCTGGTCGCGGGCCCTCTGGGACATCCGGCAGTCGCTCGGCGACACCCAGGCGAGCACGCTGATCGTCGAGGCGCAGTTCGCGTTCGCGCCGGACACCTCGTTCAAGGCCGCCGCCGAGGCGACCGTCGCCGCCGCCCAGCGCCTCTACGGAGCGAAAGCGGCGAAGGCCGCACAGGCGGCGTTCGCCGCGCGGGGCATCCTGTGACCGCTTGATCGTCGAGGGCGTGGTGCGGCCGTAAGGAGCGATATAGCATTCGCTCATGATCACGGCCGCGCTCGCCTTCGCCGTCGCCGCGCTGATCGTCAACGTGGTGCCGGGGCTCGACACTTTCCTGGTGCTCAGGACCTCCGTCGCGCAGGGACGGAGCCGAGGCTTGGCCGCGGCGCTCGGAATCATGGCCGGATGCGCGGTGTGGGGACTCGCCACGGCGGTCGGGCTGACCGCGCTGCTGACCGCCTCGCATGTGGCATACAACGTGGTGCGCGTCTGCGGCGCCGCCTACCTGGTGTGGCTCGGGGCGACGGCCCTCTGGCACGCCAGAAGGAAGGACGAGGTCGAACATCCCGAGCCCGTCGTGGTCGCGGGATGGCGTGCGGCGTTCCGCGCGGGAGTCGGGACCAATCTGCTGAACCCCAAGGCGGGCGTCTTCTACATGAGCCTCGTCCCGCAGTTCATGCCGCACGGCGCGCCGGTGTTCGGCACGACGATCCTGTTCACCGCGATCGACGTGGTGGAGCTCGCGGTCTGGTTCTGGCTCGTGTCGGGCGCGGCCGCCGCCATGGGGGAGCGCCTGCGGCGCCCGTCGTTCCGGCGGCGGATGGAGCAGCTCAGCGGCGTGGCCTTCCTCGGCTTCGCCGCCAACCTCCTGGCCGACCGCCCCTGACCCAGGCGACGGTCACGGCGAACGGCGTCATGCGAGAGCCCACGTGGGCTCTTCAACGGCCGGTCAGCTTTGCGAAGCCCGGGAGAGGCGCTCCTCGGTCCAAACCGTGTGGCGTTCGCGCAGGTCCTTCGAGGTGAGATCCGTGCGTCCCAGGTCGGTGTAGTTGGGAAGCCAGGTCTCGACGGTTCGGTACGAGTTGGTGAGGGCGAACACGTCCCACAAGGCAAGGTCAGGGACGAGCTCGCCTGCCGCCTCCTGGTAGGCGTCGGTGAAGGCCTCGGCCGTGGCCGGGCCATGGAGGAGGACGAGGTCGAGACGGCACCAGCCGACATCGAAGCCGCGCGGCGCCAGGGACGCGCCCGACCAGTCGACCACGCCGGTGAGGGTGCCGCCCTCCCACAGGACGTTGCCCGCCCAGAAGTCGAAATGCGTGAGGACGCGTTCGGCCGTGGCGAGGCGATTCCCTTGGGCCGCCAGGAGCGCTGTGCCAGGCGCGGAGCCTGGGAAGGCCCTGGCCGCCGCCATCCCATCGCGGAAGCCTGTCAACCGCGCGGCCGGGGTGGCGTGCAGGCGGGCGAGGACGCGGCCCAGCTGCACGGCCGCGGCGTCGGGTTCCATGGACGTGATGTCTGCACGGCCGGGGAGTCGGCTGATCAGGACGGCGGGAAGCCCGACACGCGCACCCTCCGGATCGGCGCCGAGGAGGCGCGGCGCCCAGCCGTCCAGGCCGTCGAGGACGTCCAGCACGTGGGCCTCGTTCACGGCGGCGGCGGTGTCGCCGGGCGGGAAGCGTCGCAGGACCGCCTGCCCGCGTGGTGTTTCGAGCAGGTCCGTTGCGGCATGCGTGCCGCCCGCGAGGCGCCTTACGGCGCGCACCGGCCCACCGGACACCTCGGCGGCCCACGCCAGGACCTCGTCGGACGGCCGCATCATCTAGCGGGTGCGTCCTTGCTTGAGCCGGGTGAGGAAGGACGCCCAGTCGTGGGCGTCGAAATGGAGGACGGGCCCGTCCGGGTCCTTCGAGTCGCGGGCGGCGACGGAACGGCCGCCCATCGACGCGACTTCGATGCACGAGCTGTTGTCGTCCACGCCGCCGCTTCGCGTGCTCTTGCGCCAGTCGAGTCGGGAGAGGTCTCGTCCGGTCATGCTCGCCTCGGTCTTCCCTTCGCCTGAGCTTGCGACTCGAAGACCAGATGCTCGATCCGCTGCCTCGAATCGTCCTCGGAGAGTGCGGCGGCGCGGAGCCTTTCGTAGACGTCGAGATAACGGCGCGTAGCCGCACCGTCGTCTACGAACCGCGACTGATTCGTCTCGTCGATATGGACTATATCGCCGCCGAGGGCCGGGACGGTGAGGATGTTGAAGCTGCCCAATGCAGGATGGGCGCCGGCGGTGAAGGGCAGCACCTGGAGGCCGACCCGCCCGCCGTCGATTTCGGTCAGCACGTGTTGCAATTGCCGCTGCATCACCTCGGGTCCGCCGACGCTCTGCCGCAGGGTGCTCTCGGCGACGATGACATGGACGTCGGGGCGAGCGGCCCGGTCGAGAATCTGTTGCCGCTTGATACGGACGTCGGTCAGACGCTTGGTCTCGAGGGGCGACCGGCCGGGAACGCCCGCCGCGAAAATCTCCCAGGCGTATTCGGGGGTCTGGAGGAGGCCTGGCAGGAAGACGCATTCGAAGGCTCGGATGCGGGTGGCCTCGTTCTCCATGCTGATGAAGGTCGGGTAGACGACGAGCACGTCGCGGTAGCTCTGCCACCAGTCCTTCGCGTCGTTTCGGCGAGTGAGGCCGAGGAGGGCTTCGCGGCGGGCCGGGTCCGTTATCCCGTAGGCGTCCAGGATGGGAGGAAGGTCGCGCTCGGGGATTCTGACCTGGCCCTTCTCGATACGGCTGATCGAGGAGACGGAGCGCCGCAGCAGTTTGTGAGCCTTCTGCAGGGTGAGGTTCTGTTCGAGCCGAATGTGGCGTAGTTCGAGGCCGAGGCGCACGGTCCGCACATCCGGTGTCGGTTCAGCGGACATTGTCGCTCTCCCTCCGTGGCCGTTCGATTCCATTGTGTGTCGACCGGCTCGCGGGCGGGGCGGGAACGCCAAGATCAGAGAATTCCCGCTGGAGGAATTCCCGTTGTCCGGTGGTCGGCGGATGCGTCCTGGCCCGGTTGTCCATGCTTGCGCTGGTCGCGTTGCGGAAGGTGGCGCGGAGTAATTCAGGAAGTGTCGGAAATGGGAGGGCGGCTTGGGCAGCATGGTGGTGCTGGGCGCGCTGACGGTGGACCGGGACGCATCGTCCGTGGCGCTGCTGCGCCGGTACGTGGACGGAGCCCTGGAGATGGAGGGCATCGGCGCGGAGGACGTCCAGCTGATCACGAGCGAGCTGGCGACCAACGCGGTCGAGCACGGCGCGGGGGACCGGATGGCGCTCGTCCTGACCGGGGACGGGGAGCGGGTCCGGGTGGAGCTCACGGACGGCGGAGGCGGGGAGCCGCGGGTGCGGGCGCCCGGGGACGAGGAGGAGGGCGGGCGCGGGCTGTTGATCGTCACGGCGGTGGCGGAGCGGTGGGGCGTGCGGCGCGAGGGCGGCGGCACCTGCGTGTGGGCGGAGGTCGCCCGCACGGAGCGGAGCGTGCCGGGGTTGCGGCGAAATCGGGGGGCCGGGCTCCCGGACGCCGTAGGCTGCTCGGGTGACTGAGAAGCTTTGGCAGATCGAGCCGTCGGGGCCGCTTCGCGGGGACGTCACCGTGCGGGGCGCGAAGAACGCGGTCAGCAAGCACATGGTCGCCGCGATGCTGGGGGACGGGCCGAGCACGATCAGCAATGCGCCGGACGTCGGCGAGGTCGGCATCACGGCGGGCATGCTGGAGCACGTCGGGATGACCGTGGAGCGGTCCGGCGGCGAGGTGACGGTCGTGCCGGGGCCCGTGTCGGACCCGAGCGTCGGCAAGGCGTTCACCGGCCTGAACCGCATCCCCATCCTGATGCTGGGGCCGCTGCTGCACCAGGCGGGCGAGGCGTTCGTGCCGCTGGTCGGGGGCGACCCGATCGGGCGGCGGCCGGTCGACTTCCACGTGGAGGCGCTGCGGGCGTTCGGAGCCGAGGTGTCGCTCGCGGCCGACGGGATCCACGCGCACGCCACGCGGCTCGTGGGGACGCGCATCGAACTGCCCTACCCGAGCGTCGGCGCCACCGAGACGGTGCTGCTGGCGGCGGTGCGGGCCGAGGGCAAGACCGTCATCCGCAACGCGGCGACCGAGCCGGAGATCACCGAGCTGGCGCTGTTCCTGCAGCGGATGGGGGCGCGGATCTCCTTCGCCCCCGACCGGCGCATCGTCGTGGAGGGCGTCGAGCGGCTGAGCGGCGCGCAGACGCGGCTCGGCGGCGACCGGATCGAGGCGTTCTCCTACCTGGTCGCGGGCCTGGTGACGGGCGGCGAGGTGCGGGTGCACGGGTGCCCGCAGGACCGGCTCGTCACCGCCATCACGACGCTGACCAGGATGGGCGCCGAGTTCGAGATCACCGACGACTGGATCATGGCGTCCGCGCCCGGCGGCCTGCGCCCCGCGGCGGTGCAGACCGACACGCACCCGGGGTTCGCGACGGACTGGCAGACGCCCCTGATGGTGCTGTTCACGCAGGCGGACGGCATGTCGGTGCTGCACGAGACCGTGTACGAGAACCGGCTCGCCTACGTCCCGGCGCTGCAGAGCATGGGCGCGGAGATCGAGGTCTACGACACCTGCCTGGGCGGTCCGGCCTGCCGGTACCACGACACGGCGGCGCTGCACTCGGCGGTCGTGCGCGGGGTGAGCAAGCTGCGCGGCGGGGACGTGACCATGCCCGACATCCGGGCCGGGTTCTCGGCCGTGCTGGCGGCTGCGGTCGCGGAGGGGCCGTCCACGCTCAGGGGCGTGCACCACATCGAGCGCGGCTACCACCGCCCCGTCGAGCAGTTCAGGACGCTGGGCCTGTCGCTGCGCGCGGGCTGAGGGAGTTCGGGGCCGTCCGGGGCCAGGTGAAGGTGAGCGATCCGCCTACGGGCAGGTCGTGCCAGAGCGGTGCCAGCTCGTCGAGCCGGGCCAGGACGCGATCGACGGCGGGCCGGTCCTCGGGCGGTATCGGCCGGCGGTCGGCCCACGCGGGCGTCCGCGCGCCCGCGCGGCGGCGCCAGGCGAGGTCGCACAGGCCCGCCAGGTGCTCGGACCTGGCCATGTCGCCGTGGTCGGACCGCCTGAGGAACGCCTCCCGCTTCTTCAGCCGGCGCTGCTCCCTGGCCCGCCGCCGCGGATCGCCGGGCGTCTCGCCCGTCTCGGCGAAGTCGCCGCCGCCCGCCGCGGCCCGCCCGAACACGCCGGACGCGAGGCCCATCTCCGCCTCGACCAGGTAGTGGACGAGGTCGTGCGGGATGTGGTCGTCGTAGCCGGGGGCGGGATCCATCCGGCGCGGGTTCCGCCCCGGGAGCCGGACGACGGTCGCGTACCGGCGCTCACCCGTCCGTTCGAAACTCACGTCCATCCGGCCAGGCTAGGCCGGAGGCTTTCCGCGCCGCATTCCGATTTCCTACGGTGGACCAGTCGTCTGGAGGGGGCGCCGTGGAGTTCGACCGGACCGATCCCTATCCGTTCTACGCCCGGGCGCGCGAGGCCGAAGGGCTGACCTTCGTCCCGGAACTGGACGCCTGGCTCGTCGCCCGGCACGCCGACGTGCGGGCGGTGCTGCGCGACCCGGAGACGTTCTCCTCGGCGAACGCGCTGCGGCCGGACGTGGTGCCGGGCCCCGAGGCCCTCGCCGTGCTGCGGGCGCTTCCGCAGGGCCGCCCCGTCGTGGTCACGGCGGACGGCGACGACCACCGGTGGCTGCGCGGGCCGCTGACGCGCGGGCTCTCGCCGAACCGGGTCGCCGCCGCCGTCCCGTTCATCACCCGGCGGGCGCGGGAGCTGGTCGACTCCTTCGCCGCAGACCGCCGCGTCGAGCTGATGGGACGGTACGCGCGCGTCCTGCCCGGCGAGGTGATCGGGCACATGCTCGGCATCGACCCGGAGGAGGTGCCCGCCCTGATCGAGGGCAGCTACCGGGCGGAGGACCTCGTCTTCCGGCCGATGGGCGCGGAGGAGCAGGTCGCCGCCGCCGAGCACGTCGCGGGCATGAAGCGGGTGCTGGACGAGCACGTGAAGGGCCGGGAGCCGGGCGACGACCTGTGCGGCCAGATGGCCCGCGCGATCGAGCCGCACGGCACGCTCATCTCCAACCTGCAGAACATCCTGCTGGCCGGGCACCTGACGACGACGGCCCTCATCGGCACGACGGTGCTGCACCTGTTGCGGAACCGGGAGCAGTGGGAGCTGCTGTGCCAACGGCCGGAGCTGATCCCGGCGGCCGTCAAGGAGGCCGCGCGCTACGACACCGCGATCCAGGGGTTCCGGCGGGTCACCACCCGCCCGGTGCGGGTGGCGGGCACCGACCTGCCCGCCGGCGCGGCGGTCTTCGTCGCCTTCGCCTCGACCGGGCGCGACCCGCGCGCCCATGACCGCCCCGACGAGTTCGACATCACCCGGGAGCCGGCGCGGCACCTGGCGTTCGGGCACGGCGTCCACGCCTGCCCGGGCTCGCAGCTCGCCCGCGAGCAGGTCCGCGTCACGCTGGAGGAGCTGACCGCGCGACTGCCGGGGCTGCGCGTCGAGGAACCGGTGGAGATGCTTCCGAGCCTGATCCACCGCTCGCCGAAGGAGCTGTTCCTTACCTGGTGATGGCCGGAATCTACAAGACGGGTGTGCCCGCGAGGGCCACGCTGGAGTCATGGATCTGACCAAGGCGACCGACTTCATGGCCATGCACGCGCGTCCTCTGGACCGCCGACGCTTCGAACTGCTGACCGGGGAGGGCGACCGGGAGGCGCTGCTCGCCGCGCTGAACGCCTACCGGAACCCCGACGGGGGATACGGCCACGGGCTGGAGCCCGACCTGCGGTCGCGGACGAGCCAGCCGGGCCCCGCGCTGCACGCGTTCGAGGTCTTCGAGGAACTGGCCCCGGTGACGGCGCCGGAGGCGGCCGCCCTCTGCGACTGGCTGGGCTCGGTGACGCTGCCGGACGGCGGCCTTCCGTTCGCCCTGCCCATCCCCGACCCCGCAGGCTGCGCGCCGTTCTGGACCGGCGCCGACCCGGGGACGTCCTCGCTGCAGATCACCGCGGTGGTCGCGGCCATGGCGCAGCGCGTCGCCGTCCACGACACGGCGGTCGCCCGGCATCCCTGGCTCGACCGCGCCACCCGCTACTGCCTCGACGCCATGCGCGCCAAGGACACGATGCACGCACTGGAAGTTGAGTTCGCCCTCTGGCTGGCGGACGCCGTCGAAGACACCGAGGCCATCGCCCTGCTCGGCGAGCACATCCCGGACGACGGCCTCCTCCATGTCGAGGGCGGCCTGGAGGACGAGTCGCTGCGCCCGCTCGACTTGGCGCCCTACCCGGACCGTCCGTCCCGCTCCCTCTTCAAGGCGGACATCGTGGCCGCCGAACTGCGGCGGCTCGACGGCATGCAGCAGGACGACGGCGGGTGGCTGGTCGACTTCGCCTCCTATTCGCCCGCCGCCGAACTGGAGTGGCGGGGCTACGCCACCGTCAGGGCCGTCTCCGTCCTGACCCGCAACGCGGGCGGCTAGCCCGGCGTCCCGGTGCGGGGCGGGTGCGCGTGGGATCCTGGAGACGCAGGCCACATCCGACGGCACCGGAGGCTCCCGATGGACAACGGCCCGGGTCACACGGCGCTCACCCCGCTCGCGTTCCTCGAACGGTCGGCCCAGGTGTTCCCCGCCAAGACCGCCTACGCCTACGGGGACCGGCGCGTCGCCTACGCCGAGTTCGCCGCCGAGGCGACCCGGCTGGCGAACGCGCTGCGGGCCTCCGGAGTCGAGCCGGGGGACCGGGTCGCCTACCTGGCGCCCAACGTCCCGGAGCTCCTCGTCGCGCACTTCGCGGTGCCGCTCGCCGGGGCGGTCCTCGTCGCGATCAACACGCGGCTGGCGCCGGACGAGATCCGCTACATCCTCGACCACTCGGGCGCGAAGGCCCTGGTGGTCGACGCGGGGCTGCATCCGTCCGTGGCGCCGGTCGCGGCCGGGCTGCCGCCGGTGGTCACCGTTCCCGCGGCCGGCGCCGAGCCCGACCCGGCGGTCGGCGGCATCTCCTACGAGGAGCTGCTGGCGCGCGGCTCGGACGACCCGCTGCCCTGGACGGTCCAGGACGAGAACGCCGCCATCTCGATCAACTACACGTCCGGCACCACGGGACGGCCGAAGGGCGTCGTCTACACGCACCGCGGCGCCTACCTCAACGCGCTCGGCGAGGTCGTGCACTCGCGGCACACGCCCGAGAGCGTCTACCTGTGGACGCTGCCGATGTTCCACTGCAACGGCTGGTGCACGCCGTGGGCGCTCGCCGCGATCGGCGGGACGCAGGTCTGCCTGCGCGCCGTCGTCGCCGGGGAGATCTGGCGGCTCATCGACACCGAGGGCGTCACCCACCTCAACGGCGCCCCGACCGTGCTGGTGACGATCGCGAACGCGCCGGAGGCGCACCCGCTGGAGCGGCCGCTGACCGTCACCACGGCGGGCGCGCCGCCGAGCCCGACGATCATCGGGGAGATGGAGCGGCTCGGGGCCGGCATCGTGCACGTGTACGGGCTGACGGAGACCTACGGGCCGTACTCGGTGTGCGAGCCGCAGCCCGGCTGGGCGGGGCTGCCCGCGGGCGACCGGGCCCGGCTGCTGGCGCGGCAGGGCGTCGGCATGATCCAGACCGACGGGCTGCGGGTCGTCGACGCCGACATGAACGACGTCCCGGCAGACGGGACGACGCTCGGCGAGATCGTCATGCGCGGCAACAACGTCATGAAGTGCTACCACCGGGACGAGGAGGCCACCGCCCACGCGTTCCGCGGCGGCTGGTTCCACTCCGGCGACCTCGGCGTCCGCCACCCCGACGGCTACGTCGAGCTGCGCGACCGTTCCAAGGACATCATCATCTCCGGCGGCGAGAACATCTCGACGGTCGAGGTCGAGCGGGCGATCGACTCGCATCCCGCCGTGCTGGAGGTCGCCGTGGTCGCGGTGCCGGACGACAGGTGGGGGGAGCGCCCCAAGGCGTTCGTGGTGCTGCGGGACGGCCGCACCGCCACCGAGTCCGAACTGGTCGAGCACGTCCGGGCGGGCCTCGCCCGGTACAAGGCCCCGGACGAGGTGGAGTTCGTCGCCGAGCTGCCCAAGACCTCCACCGGGAAGATCCAGAAGTTCCAGCTCCGGGAGCGGGAGTGGGCGGGGCGCGACCGCCGCGTCCAGGGCTGAGAACTCCCGCCGCGCCAGGGCCTCCCGCCGTGTGAGGCGCGGCGGTTCGTGGGAAGTGTTTCTGCGCGGGCGTCCGAGCCGCCGGCTGCCGAGCGAGAGGGGAGCGCGATGCCGCCCACCGACAGGCCGACCGGGAACGTGCTGATCGTGGGGGCCGGACCGACCGGCCTCCTCCTGGCGGGTGACCTCGCCGCGGCCGGGATCGGCTGCACGGTTCTGGAGCGCCGTCCCGAGGAGACGACCAACCTGACGCGGGCGTTCGCCGTGCACGCCCGCAGCCTGGAGATGCTGGACGCGCGCGGCGTCGCCGAGGAGCTGGTCGCGACCGGGACGCGCGTCAGCAGGCTGCGGCTGCTCGGCTCCACCGCCCTCGACCTCTCGCGGCTGCCGGGGCGGTTCCCGTACGTCCTGGTCACCCCGCAGTACGAGACCGAACGCGTCCTGCGGGAGCGGGCGCTGTCCGCCGGCGCGCAGATCGTGCACGGCGCCGAGGCCGTCGGGCTCCGCCAGGACGCGGCGGGCGTGGACGTCGACGTGCGGGACGCCGGCGGCGGGACGCGCACGCTCCGCGCGTCCTACGTCGTCGGCGCGGACGGGGTCCGCAGCACCGTCCGGGAGGCGCTCGGGCTGCCGTTCCCCGGCCGCGCGGCGGTGCGGTCGGTGATGCTGGCCGACGTCCGGCTGGACAGGGCGCCCGCCGACGTGCTCAGCGTGGGCGCCGTCGGCGACGCGTTCGCGTTCCTCGCCCCGTTCGGGGACGGCTGGTACCGGGTGATCGCGTGGAACCGCCGCCGTCAGGCGCCCGACTCCGAGCCCGTCGACATGGACGAGCTGCGCGAGGTGACCCGCCGCGCCCTCGGCACCGACCTCGGCATGGGGGAGCCGCGCTGGACGTCCCGGTTCCACAGCGACGAGCGGCAGGTCCCGCGCTACCGGGTGGGCCGGGCCTTCCTCGCCGGGGACGCCGCGCACGTCCACTCGCCGGCGGGCGGGCAGGGCATGAACACCGGGATGCAGGACGCGGCGAACCTCGGCTGGAAACTGGCCGCCGAGCTGCGCGGCTGGGCGCCGTCATGGCTGCTCGACAGCTACCACGAGGAGCGGCATCCCGTCGGCAGGCTCGTCCTGCGCAGGAGCGGCGCGCTGCTGCGGTTCGCCCTCGCCGAGCCGCGCTCGCTGCGGGCGGCCCGCGCCGCGGCGGCGTACGCGGCGACCCACGTGCCGCCCGTCGCGCGGCGGATCGCGGGCGCCGTCTCCGGTATCGACCTCGCCTACCCGGCGCCGCGCGGGTCGCATCCCCTGACCGGGCGGCGGGCCCCTGACGTGCCGCTGGCGGGCGACCCCGGCAGGCTCTACGAACTGCTGGCCGACGGACGGTTCGTGCTGGTGGTCGCGGCCAACGACCCCGCGGTCACCTACCTGGCGGCCAAGCGGTGGGCCGGCCGCGTGCACTGCGCGCCCGCCGGCGGCGCCACCCGCACGACCGCGCTGGTGCGTCCGGACGGCTACGTCGCCTGGGCGACCGACGAGACGGCGCCGGACCGGCGCGCGGCGGCGATCCGGGACGCGCTGAGCCAGTGGTGCGGGCGACCCGCCGACCGGCCCGCCCACGAGCCGAGGCCCAGCGAGACCGTTCCGGGCGAGGACGGGACGGGGACCGGACGCTGACGAGGCGCTTCCGACGAAGCAGCGGGGTCCGGCCGCGATGGGCGGCCGGACCCCGCTGCTTCCCCGGTGCGGCTCCGGTCAGTAGCGCCGCTCCTCGCGGCCGTAGCCGAGTTCCTCGGCCACGTCGGCGACGTTCTCGTACTCGCGTTTCGGCAGCGTCCGGAGCTGGTCGACCGCCCGGTCCGGCGCACCGCCCTCGGCGGCGTGGCGGACCAGCTCGTTCGGGCGGGCCGGGTAGCGGACGCCGCTGAGCATCCGGGCGAGGGCGCTGCGGCCCTCCACGTCCTGCGCGCTCATCCCGGGCGGGGAGCCCTCCCGGTCCCCGGCGGCGGGCGCCGTCGGGTCCGCGGGGTAGTCGTTGGAGAACGGCTCGGTCTCCTTGAACTCCTCGGCGTGCGTGGGGTGGTGGCCGCTGACCATGCCCTGCGTCTCGCGGCCCATCTCATCGTCCAGCTTCGCGCCGTGCTTGTCGCTCTGGTCTGGCATCTTCGTCCTCCTTGCGCGCCTACCGGACTGAGCGTTCCCGGGCGGGCACTGCCAAACATGCGGGCGATCACATGGCGGGCGCGCGGTACGGTGTGGCGCATGCTGCCGGAAGAGGGCGTGAACGCGGTCCGGGTCGTGGTCGGGCTGCTGGTCCGCGGCGAGTACGAGGAGCTCGAGACCCTCACCGAGGGGCGCCGGCTGAGCGCGGCGGAGACGGCCGCCGCGGTGGCCGCGTCCGGGCGCGACCTGATCAGCCCGCCCGACGGCGCCTTCGCCGACCTGGAGACGACCGGGGTCGAGCAGGTCTCGGGCGCGGAGCGCGCCTTCCATGTCGCCTTCCGGCTGTGGACCGCGCAGGACGGGCCTTCCGGGCCGGTGCTGAGCCTCACCCTGTCCGAGGTCATGGACGGCGTGTGGACCGTGGAGCTGGACGGGATCGAGGACGCCGGCGCGCTGTGACGCCCCGGCCCCCGGTCAGGACTGCCCGAGCCGCATCATCCGCAGGACGCGCCGCACCAGCGAGTTCTGCCCGCCCTCGCTCGGTTCCTCCTGATCCGTCGCCTCCTCGGCCTCGGCGGCGGGGGAGGACCGCGGCTCCGGCGGGTCCCCGGCCAGCTCGTAGGTGACCGGCAGCGACCGCAGGCCGCGCATCAGCGGGGACGAGCGCCACGGGAGCTGGTCGGCGGGCAGCGCGAGCCGCAGTTCGGAGAACCGGTCGAACAGCCGCTCCACCGCGATCGCGGTGATGGTGGTGGCGAGGTCGCGGCCGAGGCAGGCGTGCGGGCCGGCGCTCCACGCCAGGTGGGCGCGCGAGCTGTAGATCGAGTCCGGTCCGCCGCCCGCCGCGAACGCCGGGTCCAGGTGGGCGGCGGCGGGCGAGACCATGACCGGGTCGCCGGCCGCGATCTGGAACCGGCCGAGGCGCACGTCGGCCTTGGCCCACCGGAACGCCAGGTTCGCCATCGGCGGGTTGGCGGCCGCGGCCCGGTTGATCGCCTCCTGGAGCATCCCGGCCGACAGGCTGTCGCGGGCGCCGGTCTCCCCTATGAGCACCTCGGCGATGGTGTTGCAGATCAGCGTCCCGGTCACGTCGCCGACGAGGCCGGTCATCATCGCCATCTCGCCGGTGAGCTCCTCGGCCGTCAGGTCCGGCAAGGCGGCGAGCATGTAGGACGGCAGGTCGTCGCCGGGGTCCGCCGCCCGCGCCGCGCACAGGTCCGCGACCCGCGCGATCAGCCGGGCGGACGCCTCCTGGGCGTCCGGGCCCGCGTCCATCACCCGCCACAGATCGATGATCAGCTCGTCGCCGCCGTCGGCGCCCGAGCCGAGCAGCCGCCCGATCACCATCAGCGGCAGCGGCCGCGCGTACTGCGCCGACAGGTCGGCCCACCCGGTCCGGCCGCCGCTCTCCGCCAGCACCGTGAGCAGCTCGTCGGCGTAGCGCCGGACGGCCTGCTCCAGGGCCTTCGCCTCCGGCCTGCCCCGGTCCTGGAACGGCCGCAGCCCCTCGCTCCAGGCGCCGCGCAGCCGGGTGGACTCGGCGCCGTCGCGGAACCCGCAGTTGTCCGACTCGACGACGGGCAGCATCGGCCAGTCCGCCGGGACCGCGCCCTCCCGGTACGCGCGCCAGTTGCCGACCCGCCGGCTCCAGTTCCCGCGGGCGTCGCGCAGGATGTCGAGCGTCTGGGTGTAGCCGATGACGAGCCAGGCCGGGACCCCGAGGACGTCCACCGGAGCGACCGGGCCGTACTCCGCCCGCAGCCGCTCGTAGAACGCCGCGGGGCGGGCCTCGTAGTCGCGGTTCAGCAGCGGCTGGACGGCGAGCGCCTCCAGCGGCGGATGGGCGGGGGCGGGCTCGGCCTGCGGCGTCTGGGGCTCCACGTGCACAGACCCTAGGAGAGAACGTTCGCTCCTGGCCGGTTTATGCTGGAATCTCCCACGGCGATCTTTCGGCGTGCACGAGCTCGCGGCCATCGCGGGGTATGTGACGCTAGGGGTGCCCATACATGAGCTGGAGGTCCGCATGACCGACTCGGCGGGAGCGCCCGAAGACGGCGAGGACGAGGTGAAGCGCCGGTTCCGGGAGGCCCTGGAGCGCAAGCGCGGCGCGGAGAGCAAGAACGCCAGCGGCGGCGGCCGGAGCGGCTCGAAGGTGCGCGGCACCCACGAGCGCGCCGACCACCAGCGGCAGTTCCGCCGCAAGAGCGGCTGACCGGGCGGACCCGACCCGCCGGCCCCCGCGCCTGGGCGCGGGGGCCGTTCCGTTCTCCGGAGCCCGTGCCCCGCGAGGACCGCGCGCCCGGCCGCCGGGCGTGTCAGCCCTGGTAGAGCTTCTTGCTGTAGTTCGCCTCGCGGTAGTACTCCCGGAGCTCCTCGACGCTCTCCTCGGTGTACTGGACGTCCTTGACGATCCGGGCGTGCGGCGGCAGCGCCTCCGGCTCCCAGGACTCGGGCTTCCACAGCTTGGAGCGCATGAGCGCCTTCGCGCAGTGGAAGAAGATCTGCTCGATCTCCACGACGAGCGCGAGGGCCGGCCGGTGGCCCTTGACGACCATCTCGTCGAAGAACGGCGCGTCCCGGACGAGCGTGGCCCGGCCGTTGATCCGCAGCGTCTCGCCGCGGCCCGGCACCAGGAAGATCAGGCCGACGTGCGGGTTGCTCAGCACGTTCATGAACCCGTCCACCCGGCGGTTGCCGGGCCGGTCCGGGATGGCGATCGTCGTGTCGTCGAGCACGCGCACGAACCCGGGCGGGTCGCCCTTGGGCGAGACGTCGCAGTCGCCGGCGGCGTCGCTGGTGGCGATCAGGCAGAACGGGGACCGGGCGAGCCACTCGCGATCCCAGGCGTGCAGCGTGACGCGCTCCTTGTCGATCGCGCGCCGCATCGGCGCGCCGAGGAGCTCGCGCAGCTCGGCGGCCGAGGTGATCGCAGTGAACTCGGGGGCGACCGTCATCGCCGCTCCTTCCGCGGGGGATCAGGAGGTCAGCGTAACCAGGCCGGTTCCGGCGTTTCTCAGTGGGAGTACTCGTCGTCGTACTCGTCCGGATAGGGGAGCCTGGCGCCCGCCTGCATGCCGCCCGTCCCGCGGCCCTTCGGCTCCTCCCACTCCTCCTGGCGGCCGAGCGCGGTCACGTCGAGGAAGTAGTACGAGCCGCCGACCTGCTCCACGCCCCGCGCGTACGTCGAGTACGTGTGGTAGACGGTGTCGCCGTCCCGCAGGAAGCAGCTCGCGCCGGGCAGGTCCATCGGCCGGTCGCCCTCCGGCGGCACCGGCCGGTAGTTGTACTCCTCCGGCGCCACCGACCCGTCGAGGGTGACGTGGTAGTCGTAGTTGAAGTCGCCGCCGAACGAGGAGTACCAGGGGAACACCCAGCCCATCTCCGCCCGGAACGGCCCGATCTTCGACTGCGGGGCCCGCGACACCGCCGCGTAGGTCGTGCCGCGGTCGTGCAGGTGGCGCAGGAGCCCGACCGAGATCTCCGCGAGACCCGACGAGCAGCTCCGGCAGGCGCGGTCCCACTCCGGGGCCCACATCGCGTGGTTCACGATGAGCTGGCGGCGCCCCTCGAACAGGTCGAGCAGGGACGCCTTGCCGTCCGGCCCCTCGAAGACGTAGTCCTTGTCGACCCGCACCATGGGCAGCCGCCGCCGGGCGCTGTTCAGCGCGTCGCGGGCGCGGGTGAGTTCCTTCTCCTTGACGAGCAGTGCCTTGCGGGCCGCCAGCCACTCTTCGCGGGAGGCGACGTCTGGGAGCGCCATGCTCAGTCCTCCGATCTGCACGGTTTCCCATGCAGACTCGGCGGCGCGCCGGAACTCATCGCCCGCGCCGGACCCGATCGCGCGGAGCCGATCGCGCGGGGGCGTCAGCGCCGCACGGCGTAGCGGCGGACGCCGCCCTCCTCGTGGGAGTCGAGCACGCCCCGGTCGGCGAGGACGTCCAGATGCGCCTCGATCTCCAGGACGGCCAGCATCCGGCTGAACGCGTCCAGATCGTCGAGGCTGCGGCGGCGGCGCGTCCACCGCATCGCGGCCGCGACCTCGAAGGCGGTGCCGTGCCCGGCGCGGACCTGCGCGGCGGCGACGTCGAGCCGCTCGGCGTGGTGCTCCAGCAGCTCGTCGATCCGGGTGTGCACGCTCGGCCGCACGGGGCCGTGCGCGGGCAGCAGCACGGTGTCCGGCATGTCGCGCACGAGCCGCAGCGACTCCAGGTAGCTGCGCAGCGGCTTGGGCTCCGGCTCGGTCTCCAGTCCGATCGACGGGGTGATGTGCGGCAGGATGTGGTCCCCCGAGAACAGCAGCCCGGCGGCCGCGTCCCGCAGGACGATGTGGCCGCGCGTGTGGCCCGGCGTGGTGAACACGTCCAGGCCCCGGTCCGCCAGGGCGATGCGCTCCCCGTCGTCCAGCCACGCGTCCGGCATCGTGTGCGGAACGTCCCGCTCGGAACGGTCCACCGGCCGGCCCGCGATCTCGTCGGCCAGCTGGTCCGCGCCGCACCGCCGCAGCAGTTCGACCTGCCGGGGATGCAGACCCCGGTGGACGTCGAACGCCTCGATCGACGGCCGCTCGCCCCGGCCGATCCGCACCCGCGTCCCGAACGACTCGCGCAGCGCCAGGGCCTGCGAGTAGTGGTCCCAGTGGGCGTGGGTGACGAGGAACTGCGCCACGTCGTCCAGCCGGTGGCCGAGGGCGGCGAGCGCGCCTTCGAGCGAGGTCCGCGTGTCGGGCATGGCCCAGCCCGAGTCCACGACCACGAGGCCTTCGCCGTCCTCGATGACGTACACGTTGACCGCGTGCAGCGACGGGATCGGCAGCGCCAGGGGGATCCGGTGCACGCCCGGCGCGACCGGGTGGGCGCCCGGCTCGGTCCAGTCAGTCGGCTGCTCCACGACCGGTGCCGTCACCGCGCGCCCCCTTGATTGTCGAATCACGTTCGGAACGAACCTACTTCATCCCCGCCATCCCGTTTATCCCAGCCCCGCACCGGGCCGGGACTACCCGGGGTGCGGGTCGCGGGCGGCGGCGCGGCGGGCCTCGGTCGCGGCCCGGCGGGCCTCTCGGGCGGCCTCCTCCGCACGGGCGCGGTTCTGCTCGGCGCGCTCCGCCCTGCGGGAGGCGGCGTCCCGCTCGGCGATCGCCCGTTCCAGTTCGCGCCGGAGGTGCCCGACCTTGGCGGAGGCCTCCTGCGCCTCGCTCCTGGCCGCCTCCGCCTGCTCCTCCCGGTCGGCCAGCTTGTCCTCGGCCTGCTCGGCGCGCTTGCGCAGCGTCTCCGCGCGCTTGGCGCGGACCGCGCTCGTGCGCGCCACGTTCGACTTCGCCGGTTCCCCCTCCTTCTTCTTCTCCGGCTTCCTCTCCGGCGACGGCTTCGCCTTGGCGGGCTTCTCCTTCGGCTTCGGCTTCGCGCGCTCTTCCTGGTCCGGGGGCGTCGCGAAACCGGCCGGGACGAAGCCGGAGTGGCTGCGGGGCTGCGACAGCCGCCCCTCCCTGACCTCCTCGGCGATGTCGGCGTCCACCGTGGCGGCCTGGAGGGTGTCCTCCACCTCGCGGACCGCCTGCTCCCGCAGCGCGCTGCCCGCGTCCGCAGCGAGCTCGCCCGCCGTACGCACCAGCGACCCGACGAGGCCGGCCCGGCGGCGCTCCAGATCCCCGAGGCCGCGGCCGGAGCCCCAGGCCGCCCGCATCTCCTCGCCGACGTCCAGCAGGTCGGCGAGGTCGCCGGTGGCCGAGCGCGCCAGGAGGTTCACCGCCCACGCCGAGAGGGTGGGGCGGCGCAGCGCCCCTATCCGCTTCGCGAGCGCGGCGTCGCCTTCCGCCTTCGCCTCCCGGGCCAGGCGGGTGCGGGCCTCCACGAAGTCGGCGGGCGGGACGCCGTACAACTCGTCGGCCGCACTGGAGAAGTCCACGTCCGATCTCTACCCGCACCGGATCCGAGTGCATCGGGGGTGGACGGGCCCGGTTCCGGGTGCCATACTCGGCGACGAGTATTCGTCTACGAGGAGGGCGAGATGGCCAAGCGGCGCAAGGTGGGCAACCTTCTGGGGCTCGCCGTGCTGTCGACCGTCTCCGCCAAGCCGATGCACCCCTACGAGATGGCCTCGCTGATGCGCGCCCGCGGCAAGGACCGCGACATGGACATCAAGTGGGGGTCGCTCTACACCGTCGTCGGCAACCTGGAGAAGCACGGGTTCCTGGCCGTCGAGGGCAGCTCCCGGCACGGGTCTCGGCCCGAGCGCACCGTCTACCGCATCACCGACGCGGGACGGGACGAGCTGGCCGACTGGGTCCGGGAACTCATCGGGGTGCCCGAGCGGGAGCGGCCGCGCTTCGAGGCGGGGCTGTCCGTCCTCGGCGCGCTCGGGCCGGACGAGGCGGCGGCCCTGCTGCGCCGCCGCCTCGACGCGATGGAACGGGAGATCGCCGAGGACCGGGCCGTCCTGGAGGCCGCGAAGGAGGTCCCCCGCCTCTTCCTGATCGAGGCCGAGTACGACCTCGCGATGCGGCGCGCCGAGGCCGAGTGGGTGCGCGGCTTCCTCGCCGAGATCGAGGACGGCACGCTGCCGGACCTCGACCTGTGGCGGGCCTTCCACGAGACGGGCGAGATGCCGCCCGAGCTCGCCGAGCTGGCGGAGAGGGGAGCCCCGGAGGACTAGCGAGCGAGAGGCCCGGCGGCGGTGCTGCAACACCGCCGCCGGGCCGGGACCCACCACCGAGAACCCGCGCGGAGCGGGCCCTGGCGGCGTGACGCGACACCAGCCTATCCGGGGCCCTTCGTGCGGCACGTTTCCTTCCACGGAGGAGAACATGGCGCATGCCATCGAGGCCGAGGGCCTCGTGAAGAACTACCCCGGCGACGTCCGGGCCCTGGACGGCCTGTCGGTCACGGTCGGGCGGGGCGAGATCCTCGGGCTGCTCGGCCCCAACGGGGCGGGCAAGTCCACCACCGTCAAGATCCTCACCACGCTGGTCCGGCCGGACGCGGGCGCCGCGGCCGTGGCCGGGCACGACGTGCTGCGGCGGCCCGACCGGGTCCGGCGCGTCATCGGCGTGGTGTCGCAGCGGTCGGGCGCCGACCCCGAGGCCAGCGGCCGCGACAACCTCGTCCTGCAAGGCCGCCTCTACGGGATGGGCGGGGCGCAGGCGCGGCGGCGCGCGGCCGAGCTGCTCGCCAGGTTCGGGCTGGAGGACGCGGCGGGCAGGCCGGCGAAGACCTACTCCGGCGGGATGCGGCGGCGGCTCGACGTCGCGCTCGGCCTCGTCCACCGGCCGCAGGTGCTGTTCCTGGACGAGCCCACCACCGGCCTCGACCCGGAGGCGCGCGCGTCGATGTGGGCGGAGATCGCGCGGCTGGCGGGCGACGACGCGCTCGCGATCCTGCTGACCACCCACTACCTGGAGGAGGCCGACCGGCTCGCGCGGCGGCTGGCGATCGTCGACCGGGGCCGCGTCGTGGTCGAGGGCACCCCCGACGCGCTCAAGGGCGAGCTGCGCGGCGACGCCGTCCACGTGGAGTGGCGGGAGGCGCCGCCCGAGCCGCGGGTGCGGGAGGCGCTGGACCGCCTCCCCGGCGTGCGCGAGGTCGTCGTGGACGGGCCGCGCCTCAGCGCCCGCGCCGACGACGGCGCGGCGGCGGTCCCCGCCGTCCTCGCCGCGCTCGACCAGGCGGGCGTCCCGGCCGCGGCGGCGACCGTCGCGCGGCCCTCGCTGGACGACGTGTACCTGCGCTACGCCGGCCGCAGGTTCGCGCACGCCGACGGAGCCGGCCAGGCCGAGACCGCCGCCGCCGGAGGTGCCCGATGACCGCCCTCGTGACCGGGACCTGGTGGATGACCCACCGGCGGCTGACCGCGCTGGTGCGCAACCCGGCCGTCGTCGTCATGACGCTGGTGCAGCCGATGATCTGGCTGTTCCTGTTCGGCCAGCTGTTCAGGAGGGTGGTCGAGCTGCCCGGCTTCGGCACGCAGTCCTACCTGGACTACATCGTGCCCGGCGTGGTGGTCATGAACGCGGTGTCGCTGAACTCCTTCGCCGGGATGGCGACCATGGACGAGATCGAGCGCGGGACCCTCAACCGGTTCCTCGTCACGCCGGTGCGGCGCGGCGCGATCGCGAACGCCGGCGTCGTCGAGCAGGCCCTCAGCACGGCGTTCCAGTCCATCGTGATCATCGCGCTGGGAGGGGTCGCGGGCGCGCACTACCCGGGCGGCCTCACGGGCCTGGCGGTGCTGGTCGCCGCGTCGGTGCTGATCGGCGTCGTCCTCGCCGCGCTGTCCAACACCCTCGCCCTGCTCGTGCGCGACCGCAACACCATCATCGGCCTGAACGTGATGCTGCTGCTGCCGCTGACGTTCCTGTCGTCGGCGTTCATGGCGAAGGGGCTGATGCCGGGCTGGATGCGGCACGTAGCGGCCGGCAACCCGGTGAGCTGGGCGCTGGACGCGGCGCGCGGCGCGCTCGCCGACGATCCCGACTGGGGGACCGTCGGGACGCACGGCGGGTGGCTGCTCGTCCTGACGGCGGCCGCGGTCGGGCTCGCCGTCCACTCGTTGCGGAGCTATCAGAAGTCGCAGTGACCGGGGAAGGACCGGCGGGGGATCGGGCGGCGCGACGCACCGGGACCCCGCCGGTCCTACCGGGTGTCGAGGAACCGGTCCAGCACGCGGGTCCCGAAGGCGAGGCCGTCCAGCGGGACCCGCTCGTCCACGCCGTGGAACATCCCGAAGTAGTCGAGCTCCGGGCCGAGCAGCAGCGGCGCGAAGCCGAAGCTCGTGATCCCGATGCGGTGGAACGACTTCGCGTCGGTCCCCCCGGCCATCACGTACGGGACGGGGCGCGCGAGCGGGTCCTCGGCGCGCAGCGCGTCCGCGAGCGCGGCGAACGTCGGGCCCGCCGGGTCGGCGGCCGGGGCCTCCTCGTGGTTGATGAACTCGCGGGTCACCTTCGGGCCGAGCAGCCGGTCGATCGTGGCGAGGAACTCCTCGCCCGTGCCGGGCAGGTACCGGCCGTCGACCTGCGCGGTCGCCACCCCGGGGACGACGTTGACCTTGTAGCCGGCGTCGAGCCGGGTCGGGTTGGCCGAGTTGCGGATCGTCCCGGCGAACAGGTGCCCGGCGCGGCCGAGCCGGTCCGCCTCCTCGTCGAGGCGGTCGTGGTCGATGGGGGTGCCGAGGGCGTCCGCCAGCCCGTCCAGCAGCGCCCGGACACCCGGCGTCAGGCGGACCGGCCACTCGTGGGAGGCCAGCCGGGACACCGCGTGCGCGATCTCGGCCACCGCGTTGTCGGGGGCCGGCTTCGAGCCGTGCCCGGCCGTGCCGCGCGCCGTCAGCCTCATCCAGGTCGTGCCGCGCTCGCCGGTCGCGACGGGGTAGATCCGCGTCCCGCCGGCGTCCACGCTGAACCCGCCGGACTCGCTGATCGCCTCCGTGCAGCCCTCGAAGAACCCGCGGTGCTCGCGCGCCACGTACCGGGACCCGTACTCGCCGGTGCACTCCTCGTCGGCCAGGAAGGCCAGGACCAGGTCGCCGCGCGTGCGCCGCCCCTCCCGCAGCCGCGCCCGCACGGTCGCGAGCGTCATCGCGAGGCTGCCCTTCATGTCGACGGCGCCGCGCCCCCAAACGCACCCGTCCCGCACCTCGCCGGAGAACGGCGGAACGCTCCAGTCCGCCGGATCGGCGGGGACCACGTCCAGGTGCCCGTGGATCAGGAACCCCGGATGGGACGGGTCGGTGCCGGGGATCCGGGCGAGCGTGCTCGCGCGGCCCGGCGCCGACTCGACGATCGTCGCCTCGACGCCCACCTCGTCCAGCAGGGCGGCGACGTGCTCGGCGGCGGGGCGCTCCGGCTCGGCCACCCCCTCGCCCCGGTTCACGGTGGCGAACCTGATCAGGTCCGCGCAGATCGCCGCCGCCTCGGCGCCCGCCGGATCGGCGCCGGTCCCGTCCACCGTGCCGTCCACCGTGCCGCCCGCCGTCGCGCCCGCCTGATCGAAGTGCACCACACCCCCATTGTCCCCTTTTGCAACGAAGCTTCATTTTGGTCCGTCGCTGACCAGTGTCAACTAATGATCAAGAACGTCTCGATCCGGTTTCGGATCCGTCAGCGCCGTACCCAAACCGTCAAAGTGAGTACGACGCTGCGAACAATCCAGGTGCGGCGGGCGGCCAAGCGCCCGCCGGAAGAAAGACGGCCGAGGAGGAGCATGACCATCCTGAGGGGTGCCGGAAGAGGTCTCCGCCTGAATGTCGCGGGCCTCGCCGCGGTGGCGCTGGCCGCCTCACTCGGCCTTTCGGCCTGCGGCGGGAGCGACGACGCCGAGGCCGGCGACGGAACGTTCACCGTGGGCCATTCCGAGCCGGACCACCTGCTGCCCGCCAACACGACCGGCAGCTACGCCTTCGACGTGATCACCGAGATGTTCGACAACCTGATGGACCTGACCAAGGACGGCAAGGCCGTCCCGCTGGCGGCCGAGTCGGTCACCTCGGACGACCAGAAGGTCTGGACGATCAAGGTCAGGCCGGGGCAGAAGTTCCACAACGGGGAGCCGGTGACGGCCCAGAGCTTCGCCGACGCGTGGAACAACGCCGCGTACGGGCCGAACGCGATGGGCGCCAACGACTACTTCTCGTACATCAAGGGGTACGAGGACATGAACCCCGAGGACGAGAACGCCAAGCCCAAGGCCGACAAGCTCTCCGGGGTCGAGGTCGTCGACCAGAACACGCTCAAGGTCACGCTGAACGACCCGTTCAGCCAGTTCCCGCTGCTGCTGACCTACCCGGCGTACGCGCCGATGCCGAAGGCCGGGCTCAAGGACACCAAGGCCTTCGACGACCACCCGATCGGCAACGGCCCGTACATGATGGACGGGAACTGGAAGCGCAACGGGCCCATCAAGCTCGTCGCCTTCCCCGGTTACACCGGGGCGCGCAAGCCGAAGAACAAGGGCGTGACCTGGAAGAGCTACTCCAGCGCGGACACCGCCTACACCGACCTGCGGGCGGGCCGGATCGACGTGCTCCAGACCATTCCGTCCGCCAAGGTCCCCGAGGCCAAGCGGCTCCTGGGCGACCGGTTCCTCACCCGGAAGATGAGCACGACCGACTACCTCGGCATTCCCGTGTTCGACAAGCGGTTCGCCAATCCTGACCTGCGCAAGGCCATCTCGATGGCCATCGACCGGCAGGGCATCAACAAGGCCGTCTTCAACGGCGGCTACTTCCCCGCCGACTCGCTGGTCCCGTCCATCATCCCGGGCCACCGCGCGAACGCCTGCGGTGAGCTGTGCACCTACGACCCCGCCAAGGCCAAGCAGTTGTTCGACAAGGCCGGCGGATTCTCCGGGACGCTGGAGTTGTACTTCTCCAACGCGCAGCCGACCTACGCCCAGTGGATGCGGATCGTCGCCAACTCGCTGCGCGACAACCTCGGCATCAAGGACATCCAGTTCCGGCAGGTCCCCGCCTCCGACTACTTCTCCCTGCTGAGCGACCGCAAGGAGAAGGGTCCGTACCGGCAGAACTGGGAGGCCGACTACCCGAGCCCGCAGAACTACCTGGAGAACATGTGGGGCTCGGCGGGCAACCGCATGGGCTGGAAGAACACGGAGTTCGACGACCTCATCTCCAAGGCCAACAAGACGCCGGACCAGCAGCAGGCGTTCGCGCTCTACAACCAGGCAGAGGACATCGCCATCCGCGAGATGCCGATGATCCCGCTGTGGACGTGGGCGGGCGAGGGCGGCCGTTCCAAGAGGGTCGACAACGTCACGATCACCCCGTTCTCCACGGGCCTGATCGCCACCGAAGTGACGGTGAAGTAGCCGGCGATGTGGCGCTACGTCCTCCGGCGGCTCCTGCAGGCGGTCCCCGTCTTCATCGGCACCACGCTGCTCATCTACGCGATGGTGTTCGCACTGCCGGGCGATCCGATCCAGGCCCTCGCCGGGGACAAGCCGGTCCCGGAGAACGTCCTGGCGACCCTCCGCGACCGCTACAACCTGAACGACCCCCTGCTGGTGCAGTACGCCAAGTACATGTGGGGCCTCCTCCAGGGCGACCTCGGCGAGAACTACACCGGCGAGAGCGTCTCGGAGATGCTCAGCGGGCGCTGGGCGGTGACGGCGCAGCTCGCCGTCACCGCCTGGATCTTCGAGCTGGTCCTCGGGATCCTGCTCGGCGTCTGGGCGGGCCTGCGCCGCGGCAAGCTCGCCGACACCCTCGTCCTCAGCGGGACCACGCTGGTCATCGCGGTGCCGGTGTTCGTGCTCGGCTACGCGGCGCAGCTCCTGTTCGGGCTGCACTGGCAGATCTTCCCCACGGCCGGGACGGACGACGGCTGGCCGATGAGCTACCTGCTGCCCGGGATGGTGCTCGGCTCGCTCGGCCTGTCGTACGTGGCGCGGCTGACCCGCACGAGCCTGTCGGAGAACCTGCGGGCCGACTACGTGCGCACCGCGAACGCCAAGGGGCTCTCGCGGGCGCGGGTGGTCGGCCGGCACGCCCTGCGCAACTCGCTGATCCCGGTGGTGACCTATCTCGGCGTCGACTTCGGGAACATGATGGCCGGCGCGGTCGTGACCGAGGGCATCTTCAACCTGCCGGGCATCGGGGGGCAGGTCTTCGAGTCGATCCAGCTGAAGGAGGGGCCCGTCGTGGTCGGCGCGGTCACCCTGCTGGTGCTGATCTTCCTGCTGGTCAACCTGGTCGTGGACCTGCTGTACGGGGTGCTCGACCCGCGGATCAGGTACGAGTGAGGAGCGCATGACCATCAAGCAGCCGGACGCCGGGCCGCCGGGCGCCGAGCCGGAGGCGCCGGCCGGCGCCGGCGCCCCGGGGACGAGCGCCGCCGCGGTCGCCGTCGCCGGCGGGGAGATCGGCCGGGCGTCGCTGTGGGACGACGCGTGGCACGAGCTGCGGCGCCGCTGGATCTTCTGGGGCTCGGTGGCGGTCCTCGCGCTCGTGACGCTCATGGCCGCGGTGCCGCGGCTGTTCACCGCCACCGCGGTCAACGAGGGCTGCGACCCGAACGACGCCAAGCTCGGGCCGTCCGGCGACCACTGGTTCGGCACCGACCTCGCGGGCTGCGACTACTACGCGCACGTCGTGCACGGCGCCCGCCCGACGCTGCTGATCGGCGTCGCCGTCACCGTGTTCGCGCTGCTGATCGCCCTGCTGTTCGGGCTGCTCGCCGGATACTACGGCGGCCTGGTCGACGCGCTGATCGCCCGGCTGACCGACATCTTCTTCGGGCTGCCGTTCGTGCTCGGCGCCACCGTGATCCTGGTCGCCTTCCCCTCGCACGGGGTGTGGGCGATGACGCTGGTGCTGGTCCTGCTCGGCTGGACGACGATGATCCGCATCATGCGGGGGCAGGTCATCTCCGTCCGCGACGCCGACTACGTGCAGGCGGCGCGGCTGCTCGGCGCGTCCGACCGGCGGATCATGGTCCGGCACATCCTGCCGAACGCGATCGCCCCGGTGATCGTGGTGGCCACCCTCAACGTCGGCCACGTGATCGTGGGCGAGGCGACGCTGGACTTCCTCGGCGTCGGCCTCCAGTACCCGGAGGTCTCCTGGGGCCTCCAGCTCAACCAGGCGAAGGACGCCTTCGTCGACCATCCGCATCTGCTGATCTTCCCCGCGGTGTTCCTGTCGGCCACGGTGCTGAGCTTCCTGCTGCTCGGCGACGCCGTCCGCGACGCCCTCGACCCGAAGCTGCGGTGAGCCGAGACATGACCACGGACCTGAAGGACGACCCGGTCCCCGCCCCGGAACCGGAGGCGCCGCTCCTGCGCGTCGAGGACCTGCACGTGCGGTTCCGTGTGCGGGACCAGGACGTGCACGCGGTGAACGGGCTGTCCTACACCCTCGCCGAGGGCGAGACGCTCGCGATCCTGGGCGAGTCGGGCTCCGGGAAGAGCGTCGCGGCGCAGGCCGTGATGGGCATCCTGGACGTCCCGCCCGCGCGCGTCGAGCGCGGGTCGGTCCGGTTGCGCGGCGAGGAGCTGCTCGGCCTGCCCGAGCGGCGGCGCCGCGCGTACCGCGGCGACCGCATCTCGATGATCTTCCAGGACGCGCTGACCGCGCTGAACCCGGTCTTCACGGTCGGCGACCAGCTCCGCGAGATGTTCCGGGTGCACCGGGGCCTCGGCCGCAAGGAGGCCACCGCGAAGGCCGTCGAGCTGATGGAGCGGGTGCGGATCCCCTCCGCCCGGAGCCGGCTCGGCGACTACCCGCACCAGTTCTCCGGCGGCATGCGCCAGCGCATCATGATCGCGATGGCGCTGGCGCTGGAGCCGGACGTGCTGATAGCCGACGAGCCGACCACCGCGCTCGACGTGACCGTGCAGGCGCAGATCATGCGGCTGCTGGCCGGGCTGCAGGACGAGCTGCGCATGGGCATGGTGCTGATCACGCACGACCTCGGCGTGGTGGCCGGCGTCGCCGACCGGATCGTCGTGATGTACGCGGGGTCGGTCGCCGAGCAGGCGCCCGCCCGGGAGCTGTACGCGCGGCCCGCCCACCCCTACACCCGGGGCCTGCTCGCCTCGGTGCCGCGGCTCGACCGGCGCGGCGGCCCGCTCGTCCCGATCAAGGGGTCGCCGCCGAACCCGGCCGCGCTTCCGCCGGGCTGCCCCTTCCAGCCGCGCTGCCCGCGCGCCGAGGCGCTGTGCGCGGCGGAGCGGCCGCCGCTCGTCACCGTCGCCCCGGGGCACGAGGCCGCCTGCCACTTCGCCGAGGAGGTGCATCGTGCCGGAGCCGAGTGAGGGCCCGATCCTGGAGGTGGAGGGCCTCGTCAAACACTACCCCGTGACCCGGGGCGTCGTGGTCAAGCGCGCCGTCGGGCAGGTCAAGGCCGTGGACGGGGTGGATCTGGAGCTGCGCCGCGGCGAGACCCTCGGGATCGTCGGCGAGTCCGGGTGCGGGAAGTCGACGCTGGCCAAGCTCCTGCTCGCGGCCGAGCGCCCCACCGCCGGGACGGTCCGCTTCGACGGCCGCGACATCTTCGCGATGCCCAAGCCGGAGCTGCGGGCGCTGCGCCGCCGCGTCCAGATGGTGATGCAGGACCCCTACTCGTCGCTCAACCCGCGGATGACGGTCGGCGACATCGTGGGCGAGCCGTTCGCCGTCCACCCCGAGGTCGCGCCGAAGGGCGAGCGGCGCCGGCGCGTCCAGGAGCTGCTGGAGCTCGTCGGCCTCGACCCCGCCCACGTCAGCCGCTACCCGCACCAGTTCTCCGGCGGGCAGCGCCAGCGCGTCGGCATCGCCCGCGCGCTGGCGCTGCGCCCCGACGTCATCGTGTGCGACGAGCCCGTCTCGGCGCTGGACGTGTCCGTCCAGGCGCAGGTGATGAACCTGCTCGCCGAGCTGCAGCGCGAACTCGGCCTGGCGTACGTGTTCATCGCGCACGACCTGGCGGCCGTCCGCCACATCTCCGACCGGATCGCCGTCATGTACCTGGGCAAGGTGGTCGAGACGGGCGACGAGGCCCAGATCTACGAGCACCCCACCCACCCGTACACGCAGGCGCTGCTGTCGGCCGTCCCGGTGCCCGACCCGGACGCGCCCGGCTGGGCCGAGCAGATCCGGCTGGAAGGGGAGCCGCCGTCGCCGCTGGACCCGCCGTCCGGCTGCCGGTTCCGCACCCGCTGCTGGAAGGCTCAGGACATCTGCGCGGAGGAGGTGCCCGCGCTGGAGCAGCGGGAGGGCTCCGCCCATCCCAGCGCCTGCCACTTCGCGGCGGAGACCGTCCTGACGGACCTGACGGAACAGACCTGATCGCGGGCCGCGCGGGCGGCGGTCCGTAGGGTGGAGGCCATGGCACGCAAGGGCAGGCACGGATCCCGGCCGCGAACCTACGAGATCGCCGGCGGGGAGGCCGAGCTCCTGCGCGACGCCGACCGCGACGGCGGCTGGATGCTGCTCGTCGACGGCGTCCCCCAGTCGTACGTGGACCTGTCCGACCCCACCTACCTCGACTTCGAGTACATGCGGCTGATGGGCGACGTGGTCGACTCGCTCGGCCTGGCCGGGGAGGCGTTCGACGCGGTGCACATCGGCGGCGCCGGGTGCACGCTGCCCCGCTACATCGCCGCGACCCGGCCGGGCTCGCGGCAGATCGTGCTGGAGCCGGACGCCGAGCTGGTGCAGGTCGTCCGGGAGCGGCTGCCGGTCAAGAACGTCCCCGGCCTGCGGATCCGGATCACCGACGGGCGCTCGGGGATCGCCGCGCTCGCAGACCAGGCCGACGACCTGGTCGTGATGGACGCCTTCGCCGGGGCCTCGATGCCGCCGGACCTCGCGACCCGCGAGTTCGTCCTGGACGCCGCGCGGGTGCTGCGGCCCGGCGGCGTCTACCTGGCCAACGTCGCCGACGGGTTCCGGCTGCCGTTCGCCCGCCGGGTGACCGCGACGGTCCGCTCGGTGTTCCGGCACGCGCTGCTGATGGGCGACCCCGGCGTGCTGCGGGGCCGCCGCTTCGGGAACCTGATCGTGGCCGCGTCGCGGGAGCCGCTCCCCGCGGCCGAGCTGACGCGCCGCGCTGCGGGCGGCGTCGTGCGCGCCCGGCTGCTGGAGGGCGGCGACCTCGCCGCGTTCTGCGCCGGCGCCGCGCCGCTGCACGACGGCGAGGAGATCGTCGCGCCCGTCCCGCCGCCGCAGGTCTTCGGCAGGTCCTGACGGCGCTCCGCCGCAATCCCACGACCCGCCCAAGGAGGCGACCATGATCCTCGTGACCGGGGCGAGCGGCACGCTCGGCCGGCCCGTCACCCGCCTGCTGGCCGAGGCCGGCGCGGACGTGCACGCGCTCAGCCGCCGCGCCCGGCAGCCGGAGGCCGGGGTGACGTGGCACAAGGGCGACCTCGTGACCGGCGAGGGCCTCCAGGACGCCCTCGCCGGCGCCGAGACGATCGTGCACTGCGCCAGCGACCCGTTCCACTACAAGCGGGACCTCACCGCCGCGCGGAGGCTGATCCAGACCGCGCGCGGGCAGGGCGCGCCGCACCTGGTCTATATCTCGATCGTCGGCGTCGACAAGATCCCTTACCGCTATTACCAGATCAAGTACGCGGTGGAGCGGATGATCGAGGAGTCCGGCCTGCCGTACACGATCTTGCGCGCCACCCAGTTCCACACCCTGCCCGACACGGTCTTCAACGCGCTCACCAAGATCCCCGGCCTGGTGCTGCTGCCGGGAGGGCTGCGGGACCAGCCGGTCGACGCCGGCGAGGTCGCGGCGCGGCTCGCCGAACTGGCCCTGGGCGCCGGGCCCGCGCGGCGGGTCGACGACATGGGCGGCCCGGAGGTGCTCACGGCCGAGGAGATGATGCGGGACTACCTGAGGGCGCGGGGGCTGCGGCGGCCCGTCCGGGTGCCGCTCCCGCTCCCCGGGCGCGCCGCGCGCGGGTTCCGGGAGGGGCACCACCTGGCGCCGGACCGCGCGGTCGGGAAGCGGACGTGGCGTCAGTTCCTGGATGAGACCCATACGCATCGGTAAGGGACGGATTCCCCTCCCGTATCGGTCTCATCGGGCCGCTCGATGTCCCATAATCGAGCGATGGAGTCGTCCACCCGAATTCTCATTCTCGGCATGGATTCGTCGGGGAGAATTCTCCAGTTCGACCGCAATGCCGCTGCGGTTCTGAGCCCGAATGAGAACGGCCTGCTGGGCGCGCTGCTGGACGAGGTGATCCCCGGCGCGCACACGCCGCTGCTGGAGGCGCTGAAGGCCGGGCGGGAGCGCACCGCCATGCTCGCCGTGGAGACTCCGGTCGGCGGCACGCTCGACGCCGTCGTGACCGTCCACCCGATGAGCGGCGGCGCGCCCGGGATCGCCGCGCTCGCCGTCGTGAAGGTGCCGGTGCCGCTGGCGGACCGGTTCGTCGACCCGGCCGTCATCCGCCGCGCGCTGCTGGACGACGCGCTCCCGCGGATCGGCTCCACGCTCGACCTGGAAATGCTCGCGCGCGGGCTGATGGACGTGCTCGTCCCGCACTTCTGCAATTCCGGCGCGCTGCTGCTGCTGGAGACCCACATCGACGCCGACGAGGGGCCGGAGGGCCCCGACGGCCCCCAGCTGCGCCGGATGGCGATCGGGTTCGACGACGAGGACCCGGCCTGGGACGCGACGTTCCCGACCGGGGAGTCCCTCGGCTACCCGCGGGGGACCCCGCACGCGCTGTGCCTGGAGTCCGGCGAGCCGGTGCTGCGCTCGCTCGGCGGCGAGGGGTCGGCGTGGCTCGCCTCCTCGTGGCGGCGGCCGCCGGTCGCCGAGCTGCTCAAGGGCGCGTCGATGCTGCTGCTGCCGATCATCTCGCCGGTGGGCGTCCTCGGCTTCTTCGTCTGCACCCGCAACGTCGCGCACCGCCCGTTCGACGCCTACGACATCGAGATCGGGATGGAGTTCGCCGCCCGGGCGGCCATCTTCATCGAGAGCGCCCGGCAGTACTCCCGGGAGCGGGCGACCGCGCTGACCCTGCAGCGCAGCCTCCTGCCGACCGGGCTGTCGGCGCCGTCGCCGGTGGAGGTGCACCACCGGTACCTGCCGGGCAGCCGCCTCATCGAGGTCGGCGGCGACTGGTACGAGTCGATCGCGCTGCCGGGCGCGCGGGTCGCGCTGGTGGTCGGGGACGTGGCCGGGCACGGCGTGAAGGCCGCCGTCACCATGGGGCGGCTCCGCACCGCCATCCACACCCTCGCCGGGCTGGAGCTGCCGCCCGCCGAGGCGCTGGAGCGGCTCGACTCCCTGATGCGGACGCTCGGCGAGCGCGAGCCCCACTTCGCCACCTGCGCCTACGTCGTCTACGACGCGGTGAGCGGCCGGTGCGAGGTCGTCAGCGCCGGGCACCTGCCGCCGCTGCTGGCCCCGCCCGGCACGGCCTCGGAGTACCTGCCGGTGCCGCCCGCGCCGCCGCTCGGCGTCGGCGGCGAGGGCCCGATCGTCAGCCGCGAGTTCACCGTCGAGGACGGGACGCTGCTGTTCCTGTACACCGACGGCCTGGTGGAGAACCGGGCCCGCGACATCGACGACGGCCTGGCCAGGCTGCGCGCCACCTTCGGGCCGGGCGCGGCCGACCGCCCCCTGGAGGACCTGTGCCAGGCCGCCCTCGACGGCGTCTACGACGACCAGCACCGCGACGACATCGCGATGCTCGTCGCGCGGCTGGCGCGGATCCCGGCGGACCGGCACGCCTCCTGGGAGCTGCCCGCCGAGCCCGCCGCCGTCCGCCGGGCCCGCGGCCTCATCCGCGACCGGCTCGCCCGCTGGGACCTGGAGGACATGGCCTACACCACCACCCTGCTGGCGTCGGAGCTGGTCACCAACGCCGTCCGGCACGCCGGGGGCCGCATCGGGCTGCGGCTCGTGCGGGAGGGCGGGCTGGTCTGCGAGGTGTTCGACTCCTCCGACGGGCGCCCCCGGGTCCGCCACCAGGAGGACGAGGACGACACGAGCGAGTCGGGCCGGGGCCTCCAGGTGGTGGGGCGGCTGGCGCAGCGCTGGGGCGTCCGCCGCACCAAGGGCGGCAAGGTCGTCTGGTGCGAGCAGCCGCTCCCGTGAGGGGCCGCTAGCGCAGCACCGAGATGTGCACGTGGTCGTAGTGGTTCTGGGTGATGCTTCCCCGGTCCTCCATCGGCCGCCATCCGCCGCCGCGCACGTTCCAGATGTGCTGCTTCCAGATGACGTAGGAGATGCCCAGCCGCCGCGCGTTCGCGACGGCGTACCGGGCGACCTGGTCGCCGTGCCGCTGCGCGCCGGCGCTCGGCGTCCGGCCGCCGGTGCTCTCCATGAAGTCGCAGGCGCGGCCGTCGCCGTGGTCCTGCGGGTCGCCGGTGGAGCGGTAGCAGCCGATCACCGGGAACGGGCCGAACATCCGGGCGATCTCCAGCAGGGCGGTCCGCATCGTGGGCGTCATCATGTTGCCGGTGATGGGGGAGCGGTCGCCGACCGCCCCGTCCGGCCGCCCGGTCACCCGCGGCAGGCTCCTGCGCGGCGTGCCGCCGGTGCTCTTCGGCGCCGCCAGCGTCGCCACCCTCGTGCCGCGCGGGAGGATCCTCTTCAGCCGTTTCGCCAGCGCCGCGGCGTCGGCCTTCGGGGCGCTGATGACCATGCCGTTCCCCTCCGGCAGCCCCAGCGCGCGGGCCTGCCCGCGGGACACGACGGCGTCGACGTCGCCGATGCCCATCGAGGCGTAGGCGCCGACGCGGACCCGCCCCGGCTTCGCGCTGCGCCCCGCGGGGACCACGGCGCCGAGCGGCAGCGCGCCGTCCCGGCCCTGCTCGAACGACACCGCCAGGCCGCCGGACGCGACGGTCTGCCACAGCTGGTCGGACTGGGCGGTCGGCTCGGGCGCGAACGCGCGGAACCCCGACGGGTCGACCCCGAGCAGGCCCATGCGGCGGCCCCCGACGCTGGCCTGCGCCGCGTCCACGACCGCGACCCCGGCGACGCCCTTGAGGCGCCGCGCCCGCTCGACGGCCGCGGGCGGTAGCGTCGACGTCCCGGCGACGAGCAGGTGGGGGGTGTAGCGGCGGGTCAGCGGCGCGACGGCCGGCGCCCGCGGCGCGTCGGCCACGGAGACGAGGTTCCCGGCTCCGCGGGGCTCGCGGTCCGCCCGCTCCGTCCGGTCCCGGACGAGCACGGTGACGTCGGCGGCGAGGGTGACGGCGATTCCGGCCGCGATGACCGCCGAGAGCGCCCTGCCATTGCGTCGCATCCGTCCCCGTCCCCGTTCCGTTTCCGTCCCTGCCGACCGGTCAGTCCCACCAGAACGACCAGTTGGTCTTGCCGCGGATCTCCTCGGCGTATCCGGCGAGGGTGCCGGGCCCCTGGAACAGGATGTCGGGGCAGAACGCCCAGTGCTCGGCCGCGACGTGGACGGCGTGCCGTGTGCTCACGGGCGGCGCGGCGACGCTGAGCTCCATGGTGTTGAAGCCGAGCGCGACGACGCGGGCGCCGAAGCGGTCCTCCCAGCTGCGCAGGACGGCCGCGAGCGGTGCCGTCCACTCGTTGTGGTTCAGCGCGCCCTGCCAGCCGACGGCGGCGATCGCGTCGGCGCTCCGCTCCACCGCGACCAGGCCGAGCGGAAGGCCGCGGGCGGCGAGGGCGCGGGCGTGCCGGTCGGCCATGGCGTCGGGGTCGTCGACCGGGACGCCGGCGGGCGCGGGGCCGGGGCAGTGCCGCCCGTAGGGGGCGAGGTCGTCGTGGTCGTCGTCGGCGGCCTGCTCCGCCCAGTCCGCCCACACCTCGTACATGAACGCGTGGGGGTGGTAGTTGCCGATCTCGGCGACCGGCTCGGGGGCGATCTGGCCCGCCGCCCAGGGCTGGTCGGACTCGTCCATGAGCAGGGGCCACAGCCCCGACCGGGCGTGCTCGGCGCGGACCCGGGCCCACAGCTCGCCGCGGACCGGCTCGTCGCTCAGCCAGAACGCGGGCCGCATGAGGAGCTGCCGCTGCGGGTACCCGGGGTCGGGCCAGACCAGGTCCCCTTCGGGCAGCGGAACCGACAGCGTCCGGCCGGTCGCGCCCTCCTCGGCGCCGCCGTCGAACAGCTGCGGCAGGTCGCCCGGCAGGGGCCGGACCTCCACATCATCCATTTCACGCCGTTCCGGTACAGAGCATGCCAGTGGCGATCGTAACGGCGGTAGGGGCCGTCCGGGGGACGAGCCGTGCGGTTCGGTCGTCCGGCCGGGCGGCCCGGGCGGGCTCAGGGCTCGCGGCGGCCGCGGAGCAGCAGGTCGATCACGACGGCGGCGGCCGCGAGGCCGGTGACGGCGCTGACGGCGATCTGGACCCAGCCGTCGCCGAGGACCGCGTTCGACAGGACGTTCACGGCGACCAGGACGACGATCAGGGTCCAGCGGGTGGAGTTGCTCATGGGAGCGCCTTTCGGTGAGTGGGGGACTTCAGGAGAGCGAGGGAGGGGTGCGCCGGCGCAGCACCGCGCGCGCCGGGAGCAGGATCGCGGCGGCGCCTGATCCGGCAACGCCGAGGAGGATCACCGCGCAGGCGAGCGGCGGGACGGAGGGCAGCGGCAGGCCGGTGACGCGGGCCGCGAAGGCCGTCAGCGTCACCGCGGCGATGAGGGCCCCGGTCGCGATGCCCGTGCCGAGGACGATCGCGGCCTCCAGCCGCAGCATCCGCAGGACCTGGCGACGGGTCGCGCCGACCAGGCGCAGCAGCGCGAACTCGCGGCGGCGCGCCGCCGTCGCCAGCGCCAGCGTGGTGACGAGACCGATGAGGACGAACCCGGTGATCGCGGCGACGACCAGCCGGCTGACGAACCCCTGGAGCCTGACCTCGTGGGAGAGGCCCTCCTGGAAGCCGGCGGGCGTGAGCACCCGGGTCCCGGCGTAGGCGGCGGTGACCGCGCTCAGGTCCGCCCTGCCGCGGACGAGGACGCGATCGTCGAGCGGCGAGGAGGAGTGCGCGGCCACGACGTCGCGGGGGAGGAGCACGTCGCCGAACCCGAGGCCACGGTCGTAGACGGCGACGACGCGCGCCCGGATCCGCGTCCCGTCGCCGAGCCACAGGGTCGTCGTCGAGCCGACGCGCAGGCCGCCGGCGACGTCCCGGCTGAGCGCGACGGCGTCGCCGCGCAGGTCGCCGAGCCTGCCGGAGGACACGCCCGGGTCCAGGGTCGCGGCGGCGTCCGCGCCGACGCCGGCGCCGTTCAGCGAGCGCAGGTTCTTCTCGCCCAGTTCCCTGACCGCCATGACGGCGGTGGTGCGCTTGACCGGCGTCGCGGCCGTCACGCCGGGGACGCGGCGCACCGCCTCGACGACCCCGTGCGGGAGGCCGGGGCCCGCCGCCACGACGATCCGGTCGGCGCGGTTCCCGTCCTCCGCCTGCGTCCGCGCGGCCTGGACGACGGTGGACTGGGCGAAGAGCTGGACGCCGGCGAACGCGACGGCCAGGGCGACCGGCGTGATCAGCGATCCGGCGCGGAGGGCGGCGGTGCCGGCTGCGTGCTGGGCCATCCGCCCGGCCACCGGCGAGACGGCCCGGGCGGCGCGGCCCAGGACCCGGTTCCCGGCCCGCGCCACCAGCGGCCCGAGGAAGGCCGTGGCGATGATGAGCGAGATGACCAGGCCGCCGATCGAGGCGCTGGCGGCGGGGCCGGTGGCGCCGGCGGAGAACCCGAGCGCGTTCAGGCCGAGGACGAGGAAGGCGGCGCCGGTGACCACGCGCCAGCGGGGCAGGCGCGGGTTCTCGGCGGCGGCCTCGCCGAGCGCCTCCACGGGCCGGATCCGCGACAGCCGCAGCGAGGCGAGGAACGCGGTCGCGGTGGCGGCGAGCAGCGTGACGGCGACCGCCGCGAGCGCGGGGAGCGGACCGAGCGACAGCCCGAAGCCGTCCGGCAGGACGCCCTTGTTCACCATCGCGGCGTGCAGCGCGGCACCCGCCCCGAGCGACAGCGCCCCGCCGGCGAGCGCGGCCGGCGCCCCGATCCGCAGCGTCTCGCGCACGAGGCGGGCCCGCACCTGGCCCGGCGTCGCGCCGACCGCCCGCAGCAGCGCGAACTCGCGGGCGCGTTCCCGCACCGAAAGCACGATCAGGCCGCCGACGACCACGAGCGCCGTCATCACGGCGAGGCCGCCGAACGAGGCTGACAGCTCGACGATGTCGGGGCGCGCGGCGGCGACGGCCGGGTCCTCGGCGTCGCCGCGCGCGGCGCCGGTGGAGACGGAGAGGCCGGGCACGGCCTTGCGGAGCGCCTCCTCGTCGGGGTCGCCGAGCACCGCGAGGGCGTCGGCGAGGCCGGGGCGCCCGTCGAGGGCCGCGGCCGTCGCCGTGCTGAAGAACGCCGCGGCGGGACCGCCGGCGACGAGCCCGGACACGCGGTAGGGGCGGGGCGGCCCGTCGACCTGGATGCGGACCACCGCCCCCGGCGCGACGCCCGGCGACCGGCTCAGCACGACCTCGTCCGGCGCCTGCGGGGCGCGGCCCGCGCTCAGCAGGTAGGGCCGGAGCGCCGCAGATTCCCAGCCGTGCCCCGTCACCGGCCCTCCCGAGGAGAGCAGCGCGGGGAACGACACGTCGGCGACCACGTCCCGCACGCCCGGAACGGCCCGCAGCCTCGCGGCCGCCGCGACCGGGACGGGGGCGCGCTCGGTCAGCGGCCGGCTCTGCTCCTCCGGCGCGTCCGCGAACCTCCCCAACCGCTCCGTGACGCTCCCGGGGCCGGTCACGACCGCGGCGGCGGCGCCGAACCGCTCGACCGGCGCGTGCGCCCGGAGCGCCGACTCCAGCAGCACCCCGCACGCCCCGAGGAGCACCGCCGCGAACGCCAGCGCGACGAAGATCCCGGCGAACGCCCCCCGGCTCCTCACAGCGACTCCCAGCGGGACATGACGGCGGACGCGGTCGGGGCGGCCAGCTCGTCGACGATGCGGCCGCGGCTGAGGAACAGCACCGAGTCGGCCCACGCGGCGGCCGCCGGGTCGTGGGTGACCAGGACGATCGTCTGGCCGGTCAGGTCGGCGGCCTCGCGCAGCATCCGCATGACGTCGCGCGCGGTGCGGGGATCGAGGGCACCGGTCGGCTCGTCGGCGAAGACGACCTCCGGACGGGTGATCAGCGCGCGGGCGAGGGCGGCGCGCTGCTGCTGCCCGCCCGACAGCTCGGACGGGCGGTGCCGGAGCCGGTCCGCCAGCCCCACCCGCCGGACGATCTCCTCCAGCCGGGCCGGGTCGGGCTCGGCGCCGCCGAGCCGCAGCGGGAGGGTGATGTTCTGCTCGACGTCCATGGACGGGATCAGGTTGAACGCCTGGAACACGAACCCGATCCGCTCGCGGCGCAGCCGCGTCCGCTTCGCCTCGCCGAGCCGCCCGAGGTCCACCCCGCCGATCCGGACCGTGCCCCCGCTCGGGCGGTCGAGCCCGGACGCGCAGTGCAGGAACGTGCTCTTGCCCGATCCCGAGGGCCCCATCACCGCGGTGAACCCGCCGCGGCGGAACGTCCAGGTGACGCCGTCCAGGGCCCGCACGGCCCCGTAGGTCTTGGTGACCGCGTCCAGGCCCACCGCCTCCGCGGTGGCCTCGGCCGTCATCGTGGTCATGGTCCCCCTCCGTGGGATATCGCCTCTCACCTGGACGAACCTAGGTTCGGCAGGGGGTCGGGCACATGGGCGCGCACTCCCGAAACGGTGGTGTAGCGGGCTACACCACCGGTCCGGGGGCAGGCCCGGGTGCGAGGGGCGCCGGCGTCGCTTACGGTGTGCTGCGAGGTGACGGCGAGGTGACATGAACAGAGCTCTGAGACGCAGCACGGAGGCGACCGGCGAGCTGGTCGGAGCCCTGCGCACGGGCCTGCCCGCGATGGCCGGGCTCGTGCCGCTCACGGCGGCGCTCGTCCTGTCGTTCCTTGTGCTGCCGTGGCTGCCGTCGGCCGTGAAGCCCCTGCGGGCGCTCGCGAACGCCGAACGGCGGCGGGCCGGACGCGTCCTCGGCCGCGAGATCCCCGAGCCGTACCGCCCGTCCTCAGGCGACGGCCTCGGCGAGGCGCGCCGCCTGCTGCGGTCGCCGTCCACCTGGCGGGACGCCGCCTGGATGGCGGTGCACGGCCTCACCGCCCTGGTCGCGGCGGTGGTCGCGGTCGCGGTGTGGCCGGCCATCCCGTTCACGCTCTCGCTGCCGCTGTGGTGGTGGGCGGCGCCCGAGGGCTCCCAGTCGGCGTTCATCACCCTGGACAGCTGGCCCAAGGCGCTGACGATGCCGTTCGTGCAGGGGGCGTTCGACCTGGGCATCCTGCTGTGGCTGGTGCCGAGGATCGCGCGGTGGCAGGCCGGGCTCGCCGAGGTCCTGCTGGGGCCCACCCGGCGCACCAGCCTCGCCGAGCGGGTCGAGGAGCTGACCGAGACCCGCGCCGAGGCCCTGGAGGCGCACGGCGCCGAGCTGCGCCGCATCGAGCGCGACCTGCACGACGGCACGCAGGCCCAGCTCGTCGCCGCCGCCCTGCGGCTCGGGCTCGCCGACCGCCGCTTCGACGCCGACCCGGACGCGGCCCGGACGCTGTTCCTGGAGGCCAGGGACGGCGTCGAGGAGGCCCTCACGCAGCTGCGGACGGTGATCCGCGGCATCTACCCGCCGATCCTGTCCGACCGCGGCCTGGCGGGGGCGCTGCGGGCGCTCGCCGCCGGGCAGCCGATCCCCGTCGACCTGGACGTCGAGGACGGCCGTGCGCCCGCCGCCGTCGAGGCCGCCGCCTACTTCGTCGTGGCCGAGGCCCTCACCAACATCGCCAGGCACAGCGGCGCGCGGCACGGCGAGGTCGCGCTCCGCCGCGAACCCGCCCGCCTCACGATCACCGTGCGGGATGATGGCAAGGGCGGGGCCGATCCGGACCGGGGCAGCGGCCTCGCGGGCATCCGCCGCCGGGTGGCGGCGCTCGACGGGACGACCCGCCTCGACAGCCCCGACGGGGGAGGGACGACGCTTCAGGTGGAGCTGCCGTGCGGATCGTGATCGCGGAGGACAGCGTCCTGCTCCGCGAGGGCCTCGTCATGCTGCTGGACGCGGGCGGCCACGAGGTGGTCGCCGCCGCGGGCAGCGGCCCGGACGTGCTGCCCGCCCTGCTGGAGCACCGCCCCGACGCGGCCGTCCTCGACGTCCGGCTGCCGCCCGGGTTCCGCGACGAGGGGCTGCGCGCGGCGATCGAGGCGCGCAGGCGGCTCCCGGGCCTTCCGGTGCTGGTCCTGTCGCAGTACGTCGAGCAGACCTACGCCGCCGAGCTGCTCGCGGGCGGCGCCGGAGGCGTCGGCTACATGCTGAAGGACCGGGTCGGCCGCGTCGACGAGTTCCTGGACGCCCTGGACCGCGTCGCCGCCGGGGGCACCGCCCTCGACCCCGAGGTGGTCTCCCAGCTGATGACGTCCCGGCAGGACCCGCTCCAGGCCCTCACGCCCCGCGAGCGCGAGGTCCTCGGGCTGATGGCGCAGGGCCTCGACAACGCCACGATCGCCGAGACGCTCGTCATCACCGAGCGGTCGGTGAGCAAGCACATCGGCGCCGTGTTCGCCAAGCTCGGCCTCCCGCCCACCGACAGCGGGCACCGCCGCGTGCTCGCCGTCCTGGCCTACCTGAACTCGTGAGGGTCCGCCGGGGCGCCCGCGCCCTCCTCCTGGACGGCGGCTCGCTCGTCCTCCTGCGCCGCACCGTCCCCGGCCGCCCCGTCTACTGGACGACCCCCGGCGGAAAGATCGAGCCCACCGACGCGTCACCGGAGGCCGCGCTGCGCCGGGAGCTGGACGAGGAGCTCGGCGCCACGGCCGGGCCCGTCCGGCAGGTCTTCGCGTGCGCCGAGCAGAGCCCCGAGCTGCACCGCCTCAACACCTTCTACGTCTGCCGGCTGGTGGCGATGGACCTGTCGCGCCGGCACGGCCCTGAGTTCGACGACCCCGCGAACGGCCGCTACGACGTCGACCGCGTCCCGTGCACGCCCGACGCCCTCGGGTCCCTCCGGCTCGTCCCCGAGATGCTCTCCGCCTACCTGCGCGACCACGCCGGCGACCTCCCCGGCCTCGTGCCGGGCGGGCAGGACGCCGGGCACGAGGGACGGGGTATGGCGGAGGCGTGATACCGGAAGGCCGGGAAGGGTATTTGATCGTCTCCCCGGCGGGCGGGAGGCTGGTCCCGGAGGGGGAGGTGCTCCCGTGAGCGATCTGGACGACTGGCCGGGCAGCGAGCTGAGCGACGAGGAACTGGACGTCGCCTACAACGTGCGCAGGAAGGCCGGACCCGAGCTGTTCGACCGGCACATGGCCCGGTACCGGGCCATGTCGGAGGCGGCCGTCGCGGGCCTGCCCGGGCACCCGGGGATCGTCTACGACCAGGTGAGCGGGGAGCGCCTCGACGTCTGGGGCACGGGCGGGGAGCCGCGCCCGGTGTTCGTCTTCCTGCACGGCGGCTACTGGATGGCGCTGTCGCGGGACGTGTCGTCGTTCATGGCGAGGACGCTCCACGAGCAGGGCATCGCGACCGTGGTGCCCGACTACACGCTCGCGCCGAAGGCGACGCTGGAGGAGATCGTCCGGCAGGTGCGGGCCGCCGTGGCCTGGGTCCACCGGCACGGGCGGGACCACGGCCTCGACCCCGACCGGATCGTGGTGGGGGGCAGTTCGGCGGGCGGGCACCTGACCGGCATGACCATGGTCGGCGGATGGCAGGAGCCGCTCGGGCTGCCCGCCGACGTCGTCAAGGCCGCGATGCCGTTCAGCGGGCTGTTCGACATCCGGCCGATCACCCGCGTCTACGTCAACGAGTACGTGCGGCTGGACCTGGAGCGCGCGGCGGCGCTGAGCCCGGCGCTGCTGCCGGCGCGGTACCGCTGCCCGGCCGTCATCGCCGTCGCGGAGCACGACGGGGACGGATTCCTCGCGCAGTCCCGCATGTTCCATCCGCGCTGGGACGCCGGGGATCTGATGGTCGTCCCGGACCGCGACCACTTCGACGTGGTCCTCGACCTGGCGGACCCCGACTCCATGGTCGGCCGGGCGCTCGTCGACCTGGTCCGCGCGGTGTGATCAGCCGGCGATGATCTCAGCCGCCGCACCGCGGAGATGGTCCAGCATCAACCGGGCGGACGGGGTCGGGGCGCGGTGCGCGGGGAGCGTGACGCCCACCTGGCGGCGGACGGTCTCCAGCGGCACCGGGAGCGGCGCGATGTCGGCGTCGGTCCGCGCGACCAGCTCGGGAAGGGCGGCGATCATGTCGGTGTCGCGGACGAGGGTGCGCACGGTCAGCACCGAGGTGCACTCGACCAGATTGCCGGGCGGTTCCAGGCCCTCGGCGCGGAAGACCTGCTCCAGCTCCGACCGCAGCGCCGTCCGCTCCAGGGGCAGCACCCACGGGTAGGCGAGCAGGTCGGCGAGGCCGAGGCCCGGCACCGAGCGCGCGGGGTGGCCGCGGCGGGCGACGAGGCGTACGGGCTCGCCGTACAGGGTGATCTGGCGCAGGCCGCGCAGGTCGTCGATCGGATTGAGGCGGCCGAGGATCAGGTCGATCTCACCGTCCAGCAGGCGAGGCACCTGCGCGTCGAAGGTGGCCTCCTGGACGATCACGGTGACGCCGGGCCGGTCCCGCTTCAGCGCCGCGATCGCGCGGGGGAGCAGGACGCTGGAGCCGGCGAGCAGGGTGCCGATCGTGACCGTGCCGACCTCGCCGTCGGCCAGGCCGCTGATGCGCTCGCCGGCGCGGCGGAGCTCGGCCAGGACGGCGCGGGCGTGCTCGACGAACGCGTCGCCGAACATCGTCGGGGTCATGCCGCGCGGGCCGCGGGTGAACAGCTCCACGCCGAGGACGCCCTCCACCTCGCGCAGGCTGCGCGTCACCGCGGGCTGCGCGAGCCGCAGGTGCTCGGCGGCGCGCAGGACGCTGCCGTGGTCGGCGACGGCGACGACGAGCACCAGGTGCCGCAGCTTCAGCCGTCCGTTGAGCAGGTCGATCGCGCGCATGCCGCCTTGGTATCACAGATCGGTCATAACCGGCGGCCCGCAGGTCACCGTCCGGGTATGGGCGGGGCGGGGGAGTGCGGCCCTCCGGCCACGGCCTCCGGCATACCCGTTCCGTCATATCGGCCGGGTGGTTTGGTATTTGCCAGGCATAGCTTCGCGGGCAGAGGATCAGGATGTCGAGCCACGCGGGAGGGAACGGATGAAGGCTGAGCACTACGTCGGCGGGGTGTTCCGTACGGACGGTCCGACCTTCCCCCTCATCGCACCCGTGGACGGCACCGAGCTGGGGACCGTCCCCGAGGCCACGCGGGAGGTCGTCGACGACGCCGTGGCCGCGGCCCGGTCCGCGCTGAAGGGCCCCTGGGGCGCGATGGCCGCCGAGGAGCGGGCCGCGGCGCTGCGGCGCGTCGCGGACGGCATCCAGGCGCGGTTCGAGGAGTTCGTGGACGCCGAGGTCGCCGACACCGGCCGGCCCCGCGCGTTCGCCGAGACCGTCGACGTGCCGCGCGCCGTCGGCAACTTCCGCGCCTATGCCGACCTGCTCTACGGGCGGCCCGAGCGGGCCTACACCACGCGGGTCCCGGGATGGAGCTCCGGGACGGGCGAGGCGCTCAACTACACGGTGCGCCGGCCGCTCGGGGTGGTGGCGATCGTCTCGCCGTGGAACCTGCCGCTGCTGCTGTCCACCTGGAAGATCGCGCCCGCGCTCGCGTGCGGGAACACCGTGGTGGCCAAGCCGTCGGAGGAGACGCCGTCCACCGCGACGCTGCTCGCCCGGGTGATCGACGACGCCGGCCTCCCGGACGGCGTGTTCAACCTCGTGCACGGGCACGGCCCCGGCGCCGCGGGCGAGTTCCTCACCGGGCACCCGGGGGTCGACGCGATCGCGTTCACCGGCGAGTCGGCCACCGGCGCGGCGATCATGCGCAACGCCGCCGACCACGTCACCCCCGTCTCGTTCGAGCTGGGCGGCAAGAACCCCGCGCTCGTCTTCGCCGACGCCGACCTGGACGCCGCCGTGGACGGCACGGTCCGCTCCTCCTTCACCCACTCCGGGCAGATCTGCCTGTGCACCGAGCGCGTCTACGTGGAGCGCCCCGTCTTCGAGGAGTTCACCGCGAGGCTCGGGGAGCGGGCCAGGGCGCTGGAGGGCTACGGGCCGATGATCTCGGCCGAGCACCGCGACAAGGTCCTGTCGTACTACCGGCTCGCCCGCGAGGAGGGCGCAACGGTCGTCGCGGGCGGCGGCGCGCCGGAGTTCGGGGACGCGCGGGACGGCGGCTTCCACGTCGAGCCGACCGTCCTCACCGGCCTCCCTGAGACCGCCCGGAGCGTGCGGGAGGAGATCTTCGGGCCGGTCTGCCACGTCGCGCCGTTCGACACCGAGGACGAGGCCCTCGCGCTCGCCAACGACAGCCCCTACGGCCTCGCCTCCACCGTGTGGACGCGGGACCTGTCGCGGGCGCACCGGGTGGCGCCGCGCGTCGAGACCGGGATCGTCTGGGTGAACTGCTGGAACCTGCGCGACCTGCGCACCCCGTTCGGCGGCGTGAAGGCGTCCGGGATCGGGAGGGAGGGGGGAGAGTACTCCTTGGACTTCTTCTCCGAGCCCGTCAACGTCTGCATCCAGATCTGAGAGCGAGCCCAGTGACCACGAACATCGAGGCCGCCGCCGAGCGGCTCCTCGGCGCCTACGCAGCCGGCGCCCCGTGCGCCCCCGTCCGCGACCTGATCACCACCGCCGACGACGCCTACGCCGTCCAGGACCGGCTGACCGAGCGGTGGCTGGGGGAGGGGCGCCGCCTCGCCGGGCGCAAGATCGGGCTGACGTCGCGCGCCGTCCAGGCGCAGATCGGGGTGGACAGCCCCGACTTCGGGATGCTGTTCGCCGACATGGCCGTCCCGGACGGGGAGGAGATCCCCGCCGGCGCCGTCCTGCAGCCGCGCGCCGAGGCCGAGGTGGCGCTCGTGCTGGAGCACGACCTGACCCACGAGCGGCACACCGCCGCCGACGTGATCCGGGCGACGGCGTTCGCGCTGCCCGCCATCGAGGTGGTCGGCAGCCGCGTCCGCGACTGGGACATCACGCTCGCCGACACGGTCGCCGACAACGCCTCCTCCGGCATGTACGCGCTGGGCAACCGCCCCGTCCCGCTCAAGGACGTCGACCTGCGCCTGTGCGGGATGGTGATGGAGCGGCGCGGCGAGCAGGTCTCGACCGGCAACGGCGCCGCCTGCCTCGGGCACCCGCTGAACGCCGCGCTGTGGCTCGCCGACACCCTCGTCCGGGTCGGCCGCCCGCTGCGCGCGGGCGACACCGTGCTGACCGGCGCGCTCGGCCCGGTCGTCCCGGCGAACCCGGGCGACGTGTTCGAGGCGCGCATCGACGGCCTCGGCGACGTCCGCGTCGCCTTCGGCAAGGAGGAGTCCTGATGGCCGACGTGCACGCGCTCGCGGCGGAACTCGACGAGGCGGCCCGGAACGTCCGGGCGATCCCGAAGCTGACCGCCCGGACACCTCTGGACGTCGCGACGGCGTACGCGGTCCAGCGCTCCGGGATCGAGCGGCGGCGCCGCAGAGGCGAGCGGCTCGCCGGGGTGAAGATGGGGTTCACCAGCCGCGCCAAGATGGTCCAGATGGGCGTGGACGACGTCATCTGGGGCCTGCTGACCGACGGCATGGCGGCCGAGTCGTCGGTGGACGTGTCCCGCCTCGTCCATCCCCGCGTCGAGCCGGAGATCGCGTACCTGATCGGGCGGGAGGTCCGCTCCGCCGCCGAGGTCGAGTCCGCCGTGGCCGGCGTCGCCGTCGGCTTCGAGGTGCTCGACTCCCGCTACGAGAACTTCGACTTCACCCTCCCGGACGTCATCGCCGACAACGCCTCGGCGGCCCGGTTCGGCGTCGGCGCGTGGCACGCCCCCCGCGACCTGTCGAACACCGGGCTCCTGCTGGAGATCGACGGGCGCCCGGTGCAGACGGGCTCGTCCGCCGCGATCCTCGGGGACCCGGTGCGGTCGCTGCGCGCGGCGGCGCGGCTCGCGCTCGCCGCCGGGCTGACGCTGGAGCCGGGCTGGATCGTGCTCGCCGGCGCCGCGACGGCGGCCGTCCCGCTGCCGAAGGACGCCCATGTCCGGGTCGTCGGCGCGGGTCTCGGCGCCGTGGAGGTGACGACCTGATGGACGAGGCGATCCTGGTCGAGGGCAAGGCGCGGCCGCGCGGGCGGTTCCCGCACCTGCGGCGCGCGGGCGACCTGGTCTTCGTGTCCGGCACGAGCTCGCGCCGCCCGGACGGGACGTTCGCCGGGGCGAGCGCCGACGCGATGGGCGTCACCGACCTCGACATCCGGGAGCAGACCCGCGCCGTCATCGAGAACATCCGCGACCTGCTGGAGGCGGCGGGGGGCGGGCTGTCCGACGTCGTCAACGTGACCACCTACCTGGTGAGCATGAACGACTTCGGCGGTTACAACGAGGTCTACGGGGAGTACTTCGACGAGACCGGCCCCGCCCGCACGACCGTCGCAGTCCACCAGCTCCCGCACCCGCATCTGCTCATCGAGATCTCGTGCGTCGCGCACATCCCGCAGGCGACGCGGACCGGAAAGGAGGGCGGAGCATGACCCTGCCCCAGCTGACGTTCGGACGGCCGTTCAACTTCGACGCCTGGATCGAGGAGCACCGGGACCTGCTGAAGCCCCCGGTCGGCAACGTCCAGGTGTTCGAGGACGCCGGTCTGATCATCATGGTGGTCGGCGGCCCCAACCAGCGCACCGACTTCCACGACGACCCGACCGAGGAGTTCTTCTACCAGCTCAAGGGCAACATGGTGCTCCGCGTCATGGAGGAGGAGGGCCGCCCGCCCACCGACCTGCAGATCAACGAGGGCGACGTCTTCCTGCTGCCGCCGCACGTCCGGCACTCGCCGCAGCGGCCCGAGCCCGGGTCGATCGGCCTCGTCGTGGAGATCCCGCGCCCGGAGGGCCTCACCGAGGCGTTCGAGTGGTACTGCACCGAGTGCCACCACCTCGTCCACCGCGCCGAGCTCCAGGTCCGCTCGATCGTCGACGACCTGCCGCCCGCCTTCGAGGGCTTCTACGGCGGTGACCGCACGTGCCCGAACTGCGGCGCGGTCCACCCGGGCCGGCAGTGGCCGCGCTCGATGACCCCGACGACGGCGCCCCGTGTCTGACGGGGCCCTCGTGACGGTCTTCGACGTCCACACGCACGTCTTCCCGCGGATCGGCCGGGCCGAGGGGCGGATCCTCGCCGACGAGGGCGAGCCGTGGCTGCGCGTCGACGGCGGCGGCGCCGGGATGATGATGTGCGGCGACCAGGAGTACCGGCCCGTCGGAGAGGCGCTCTGGGACGCCGCGCGCCGCGTGGCCGACATGGACGCCGCCGGCGTCGACCGGCAGGCCGTCTCGTCCACGCCGCTGATGTTCGGGTACGCCGCCGAGCCGTCCCGCGCCGCCGACTGGTGCGACCTCGTCAACGACCGCATCCTCGCGTTCTGCGCGGACGCCCCCGACCGGCTCGTGCCGCTCTGCCAGGTGCCGCTCCAGGATCCGGAGCTCGCCTGCGAGGTCGCCACGCGGGCGTCCGCCGCGGGGCACCGCGGCGTCCACATCGGCAACCACGTCGGGGACCGCAACCTCGACGACGAGGGGATCACGGCGTTCCTCGCGCACTGCGCGGAGCTCGGCCTGCCCGTCCTGGCGCACCCGTGGGACATGCTCGGCGCCGACCGGATGCGCGGCCACATGCTGCCGTGGCTGGCGGGGATGCCCGCCGAGACGCAGCTGAGCATCCTCGGGCTGATGCTGTCGGGGGCCTTCGAGCGGCTCCCTGAGTCCCTGCGGCTGTGCTTCTGCCACGGCGGCGGCAGCTTCGCGTTCCTGCTCGGGCGGGCCGACAACGCCTGGCACCGCCGCGACATCGTCCGCGCCGACTCGCCGCGCCCGCCGTCGGAGTACGTCGGCCGCTTCCACGTCGACTCGGCCGTGTTCGACCCGCGCGCGCTCCGGCTGCTCGTCGACGTGATGGGCCCCGAACGGGTCATGCTCGGCACCGACTACCCGTTCCCGCTCGGCGAGAAGGACCCCGGCGCGACCATCCGGGCCTGCCCCGGCCTGGACGACGCCGAACGCGCCCTGCTGCTCGGCGGCAACGCGGAGGAGTTCTTCGCGCCCGCCCACGACCTGGTGACCACCGAAGGAATGACGCAGTGACCCTGGAGGAAGAAGCGCGGCGCCTCGACGCGACCGACCCGCTGCCCACGCTGCGAGGGGAGTTCCTCATCCCGCCCGCTCCCGGCGGGCCCTACGAGGAGGCCGCCTACTTCGCGGGCAACTCGCTCGGGCTCCAGCCGAGGAGCGTGGCCGGGCGGCTCCGCGAGGAGCTGGACGACTGGGCGCGGCTCGCCGTCGAGGCCCACACGCAGGCCCGCCGCCCCTGGGTGGACTACCACGAGCTGCTGCGGGGGCCCGCCGCCCGCCTCGTGGGGGCGCGCCCGCACGAGGTCGTCGCGATGAACTCGCTGACGGTCAACCTGCACCTGATGATGGCGAGCTTCTACCGGCCCGCCGGGGCCCGCACCCGCATCGTCATCGAGGACACCGCGTTCCCGTCCGACTCTTACGCGGTGGCGAGCCAGGCCGTCCACCACGGGCTCGATCCGGCCGAGGCGGTCGTGCGGCTCAGGCCCCGCGACGGCGAGGACAACCTGCGCACCGAGGACGTCGTCGGGTTCCTCGAACGCGAGGGCGGCACGGTCGCGCTCGTCCTGCTCGGCGGGGTCAACTACCTGACCGGCCAGCTGATGGACATGCCCGCGATCACCAAGGCGGGCCGGGCCGCCGGCGCCGTCGTCGGGTGGGACCTCGCCCACGCCGCGGGGAACGTCCCCCTGCGGCTGCACGACTGGGACGTGGACTTCGCCGCCTGGTGCACCTACAAGTACCTCAACAGCGGTCCGGGCGCGGTCGCGGGATGCTTCGTCCACGAGCGGCACGTCCGGGACTCCTCCGTGCCGAAGCTGTCGGGGTGGTGGGGCACCGACCCGGCCGTCCGGTTCCGGATGGACCCGGCGATCGCGCCGCCCGCCTCCGCCGACGCCTGGCAGCTGTCCAACCCGCCGATCATGGCGCTCGCGCCGGTGCTGGCCTCCCTGGAGATCTTCGACCGGGTCGGGATGGACGCGCTGCGCGCCAAGAGCGAGCGCCTCACCGGCCACCTGGCGGCCCGGCTCGCGGACCTCGGCGCCGACGTCGTCACTCCGTCCGACCCGGCCGCGCGCGGAGCCCAGCTCTCGCTGCGGGTGCCGGACGCGGGCGGGCTCGTCCGGCGGCTCGCCGCGGCGCACGGCGTCATCGCCGACGCCCGCGAACCGGACGTCATCCGGCTCGCGCCCGTCCCGCTGTACTGCACGTTCCACGACTGCCACCGCGCCGCCGAGGCACTCGCCGATCTTCTTTAGGTGTGTCGGTGCATGGGTCCGCCCCGCATCGGGTAAGTTCGTCTGCGTTGCACGATGGCACCGGCCCGGCCGGCCGGCGCCAAGCAGTCTCGAAGCGTTTTCTCCGGGTGACCGGCGGGCGTGAGTGAGTCCGCTTGCAGCCCGGGCCGCCGACCGGCGGACCGGAGACGTTTTACCCGGAAGGGAAAGACCATGGCCGAAGGCACCGTGAAGTGGTTCAACGCTGAGAAGGGCTTCGGGTTCATCGCGCCTGACGGCGGCGGCCCCGACGTGTTCGTCCACTACTCGGCGATCACCACCAACGGCTACCGCAGCCTCGACGAGAACCAGCGCGTCGGGTTCGAGATCACCCAGGGCCAGAAGGGCCCGCAGGCCGAGGGCGTCTACCCGCTCTAAGGTCCTGCCGGATCTCAGATGAGGCCGGGGACGCTCTGCGTGTCCCCGGCCTTTCGCATGCCCGGCGGCCGTGCGCGGCCGGTCCCGCCTACGGCAGCGCAGACCCGGCGTGTTCGGCGGGCTCCGCCGGGGGCCGCGCGGTGGCGCCGCCGCGCGGGGCCAGCGCGCCGGCCGACACGGTCATCACCGCGACCACGCACGTGATCATCGCGAACGCGGCCGGGTAGGACAGCGCCCCGGCCGTCCAGCCGGTGACGGCGGGCGCGGTCAGCCCGGACAGGTAGGTGATCGTCGCGACGCCCGCCACGCCCTCCCCGGGGGTGGCGCCGGCGGAGCCCGCCGCCGTGAAGACCAGCGGCACGACCGTCGCCACGCCGACGCCGAGCAGCGCGAAGCCCCCGACGGCCGGCCAGGGCGCTCGGGACGCCGTGACCGTCGCGCCGCCGAGGACCGCCACCACGCCCGCGCAGCGGACCACCCGCACCGGACCGAGCCGCCGCACCAGCCGGTCGCCGAGGAGCCGGGTGCCCGCCATGCACGCGACGAAGACCGTGTAGCCCGCGGCGGCCAGCCCGGGGCCCGCGCCCGCCACCTCGGTCAGGTAGACCGCGGTCCAGTCGGTGCTCGCGCCCTCGGCGAACATGGCGCAGAAGCCGACGACGCCGATGGCGAGGACGGCCCGGGTCGGCAGGGCGAACCGGCGCGGCGCCGGAGCGCCGGGGTCCGGGCGGACGTCCAGCAGCCCGCGCCCAGCGGGCACGCCCGCCGCCACCAGCACGGCGGCGACCAGCCCGAGATGCAGCCGGGCGTCGATCCCCGCGTGCGCGGCCAGGATGCCGGCGCCGCCCGCGACGAGGCTGCCGACGCACCACAGGCCGTGCAGCCCGGACATGATCGGCCGCCCCAGGTGCCGCTCCACCGACACCGCGTGCGCGTTCATCACCACGTCGGACATGCCGGCGGCGGCTCCGAACAGCAGCATCGCCCCGAACAGGAAGGCGGGCGCCGGGGCGAGGGCGGGGAGCGCCACGGCGGCGCACCAGGCCGCGATCAGCAGGCGGGTCGCGCGGCGCTCGCCGATCCGGTGCGCGACGCGGCTCGCGGTCGGCATGCCGACGAACGCGCCGGCGGACGGGCAGAGGAGCGCCAGGCCGAGGACGCCGGGGGACAGGTCGAGCCGGTCCTGGATCCAGGGGATGCGGGTGGCGAGGGAGCCGGCGACGGCGCCGTGCAGGACGAAGACGACCGCGATGGCGCGGTGGGGAGACCTCATGGTCCCAAAAACTAACAGGCAGGCTTCCTGATGAAAAGAGAAAATCAGGCAGGCTCCCTGCCTACTAGCATGGGGGCGTGAAGACCGCCGACCCCACGATGGCCCGCGCGATCAACGACCGGCTGGCGCTCGACCTGCTGCTGGAGCGCGGCCCGCTGACCGCGCCGCAGCTGCGGACGCTGACCGGGCTGTCGCGCCCGACGGTGTCCGACCTGATCGAGCGGCTGCGCGCCGGCGGCCTGATCGAGGTGGCGGGGGAGGCCGGCGCCGACCGGCGGGGCCCGAACGCCCGCCTCTACGGGCTGGTCGCCGACCGTGCGCACATCGCCGGGGTCGACCTGCGCCGCGACGCCGTGCACGTCGGCGTCGCCGACATCGCGGGGAACCCGGTGGGGGCGGCGTCCCGGCCGCTGCCGCCGTCCCCCGACCTCGCCGCGGTCGTCGCCGGAGCCGTGGCCGAGGCGGCGGACGGCCGCACGCTGCACACGGTGGTGCTCGGCACCCCCGGACTGATCCATCCGCGCACCGGGCGCGCCACCGGCGACCACGTCCCCGGCGGCAGGCCCGACCTCGGGGAGGCGCTCCGCGACCGGCTCGGCGCGCCGGTGCTCGTGGAGAACGAGGTCAACCTGGGCGCCGTCGCCGAGCACCGGGAGGGCGCCGCGGCCGGCCGCGACGACTTCGCGCTGCTCTGGCTGGACGACGGCGTCGGCGGGGCGCTCGTCCTGGACGGGCGGCTGCGGCGCGGCGCCTCCGGCGGCGCCGGCGAGGTGGGCCTGCTGAAGTTCGGCGGCACGGAGTTCTGCAGCCTGCTCGACCCGGCGGCCGTGGCGGGCCTCGGCGACGAGGCGGTCGCCGCGCGCATCACCGAGGCGGTGTTCGTGCTCGTCGCCGTCCTGGACCCGGGGCTCGTCGTGCTCGGCGGGGCGTTCGGCCGCGCCGGCGGCGACCGGCTCGCGGAGCTGGTCGCCGGGCACCTGGGCGTCCTCAGCCCGGCCGCCACCGAGGTGCGGGCGAGCCGCGTCGAGGGCGACGCCGTGCTGCGGGGCGCGGTCCTGACCGCCCTCGACCTCGTCCGCGACGACGTCTTCGGCTAGGGGCGCCTCACGTTCGGCAGGCGCTCGCCCGCCCGGAGCCGGTCGAGGCCGAGCCAGATGAACTCCACGGCCATCTGCTCGGCGCGCTCGCGCGGCGTGTCGGGATGCTCCAGCCACCACGACACCATCGACAGCATCGACCCGTACATCAGCGGGACGAGCAGCCGCGCCCGCCGCTCGTTCACCGCGAGCGCGGCCGGCGACAGCGCCGGGTCGGCGCGGCGGCGGCGCAGCAGCAGGTCGGCGAACGCGGTGCCGAGGCGGTCGCGCAGCTCCCGCAGCTCCAGCCCCACCTCGGGCTTGTCGAGATGCCGGACCACGAGCGCCCACGCGTCCGGCTCCTCGGTGGCGTAGTCGAACAGCACCCGGATCATCGCCCGGATGCCGTCGGCCGAGCCGTGCGCCGCGAGCACGGCCCGGTTCAGCCTGCCGGTGAGCTCGGCGACGATCACCTCGGTGATCTCGGCGAACAGCTCCTCCTTGGAGGTGAAGTGCTGGTACAGCAGCGCCTTGGAGACCTGCGCCGCGGCCGCCACGTGCTCCATCTGGGTCAGGTGGTAGCCGCGCCGGCCGAACTCCGCGAGCGCGACCTGCAGCAGCTGCTCGCGGCGCCGGGCGTGCGGCATGCGCCGCCGCGCGCCCGGCGCCGCCTCCCCCGTGCCGTTCGTCATCGTTTCTCCTTCGTTTCCTCCCCGGCCTTCAGGCCGGGGAGGAAACAGGTCCTTGCGGAGTAGGTCGGCGAAGTCGGGGCCTTTCGCCGTCCGTCAGACTGGCTCGCAGTGCAGCTGCTAGAACGTGAGCCATGGAGCGGCAGGTCAGGCGGGCGTTCAAGTACCGCTTCTACCCCACCGGCGAGCAGGCGGCCGAGTTGTCGCGCACGTTCGGGTGCGTGCGGCTGGTGTACGACAAGGCGCTGGAGGAACGCACCCGAGCCTGGTACGAGGAGCGGCGCCGCATCTCCTACGCGCAGTCGTCGGCCTTGCTGACGCAGTGGATGAAGACCGCGGAACTGGCCTTCCTTGCCGAGGTGTCGTGCGTTCCGCTCCAGCAGGCGCTGCGGCATCTGCAGACGGCGTTCGCCAACTTCTTCGCCAAGCGCGCCGCCTATCCGCGCTACAAGTCGCGCAAGCGGTCGCGTGCGTCGGCCGAGTACACCCGCAGCGCCTTCACCTGGCGCGACGGGCGTCTGACGCTGGCGAAGATGGCGGCGCCGCTGGACATCCGCTGGTCGCGTCCGCTGCCCCAGGGGGCCGAGCCGAGCACGGTGACCGTCTCCCGCGACAGCGCCGGACGCTGGTTCGTCTCCCTGCTGTGCCAGGACATGGTCACTGCGGCTCCGCCCAGGGACGCGGCGGTCGGGGTCGACGCCGGGATCAGCACGCTGGTGGCTCTGTCGTCCGGGGAGAAGGTCGCCAACCCCCGGCACGAGCGCCGTGACCGGACCCGGCTGGCCAAGGCGCAGCGGAACCTGGCCCGCAAAGCCCCGGGTTCGGTGAACCGGGACAAGGCCCGCCGCAGGGTGGCGCGGGTGCATGTGCGGATCGCCGATCGGCGCCGCGATTTGCTGCACAAGCTGTCGACCCGTCTCGTCCGTGAGAACCAAACGGTCGTGATCGAAGACCTCACCGTCGCCAACCTGCTCAAGAACCACAAGCTCGCGCGCGCCATCTCCGACGCCGCGTGGCGGGAACTGCGGTTCATGCTGGAGTACAAGTGCGCCTGGTACGGCCGCGACCTGGTCGTGGTCGACCGCTGGTTCCCCTCCTCCAAGCTGTGCGGGGCCTGCGGCACGGTCCGCGGCAAGCTGCCGCTGGATGTCCGCGAGTGGACGTGCGGCTGCGGGGCGGTGCATGACCGCGATGTGAACGCGGTGCGCAACATCCTGGCCGCCGGGCTGGCGGTGTCCGCCTGTGGAGACGGTGTAAGACCTCAACGGGACTCCTCCCGGGCGGGGCGGTCGTCGGCGAAGCAGGAAACCCAGCGGGCGACCGCTGGAACCCCCCGCCGTTAGGCGGGAGAGGAAGTCAAGTGCCGAGGTACCTGCCGAGCTCGGCGCGGGCCACGGAGCGCACGTGGACCTCGTCCGGGCCGTCCGCGAGGCGCAGCGTGCGCAGCCCGGCCCACATCGCCGCGAGCGGGGTGTCGTCGCTGACGCCGGCGCCGCCGTGCACCTGGATCGCCCTGTCGACCACGTCCAGCGCGACGCGCGGGGCGATCACCTTGATCGCCGCGACCTCGGACCGGGCGGCCTGCACGCCCTGCTTGTCGATCAGCCAGGCGGTCTTGAGGGTGAGCAGCCGCGCCTGCTCGATGGCCATCCGCGACTCGGCGATCTGCTGGCGCACCACGCCCTGCTTGGCCAGCGGCCCGCCGAAGGCAACGCGCGACACCGCGCGCTCGCACATCAGCTCCAGCGCCCGCTCGGCCATCCCGATCGCGCGCATGCAGTGGTGGATGCGGCCGGGGCCGAGGCGGGCCTGCGCGATGGCGAAGCCGCCGCCCTCCTCGCCGACCAGGTTCTCCACCGGGACGCGGACGTCGGTGAAGGTGATCTCGCAGTGGCCGTGCTGGTCCTGGTAGCCGAACACGGGCAGCGGCCGGACGACCTCCACGCCGGGTGCGTCGAGCGGTACGAGCACCATCGACTGCTGCCGGTACGGGTGGCCCTCCGGGTCCGTCTTGCCCATCACGATCATGATCTTGCAGCGCGGGTCGGCGGCGCCGCTGATCCACCACTTGCGGCCGTTGATGACGTAGTGGTCGCCGTCCCGCTCGATGCGGGTGGAGATGTTGGTGGCGTCCGAACTCGCCACGTCCGGCTCGGTCATCGCGAACGCGCTGCGGATCTCCCCGTTCAGCAGGGGGACGAGCCACCGCTCCTTCTGCTCGGGCGTCCCGAACAGGTGCAGGACCTCCATGTTGCCGGTGTCGGGGGCGGCGCAGTTGGTCGCCTCGGGCGCCAGGTTGGGGGAGCGGCCGGTCACCTCGGCGAGGGAGGCGTAGTCGGTGACCGAGAGGCCGTGCGCGGGGTCATCGCTGTCGGGAAGGAACAGGTTCCAGAGGCCGCGCTTGCGCGCCTCCACCTTGAGGTCCTCCACGATCTGGGGGACGTGGTGCTCGCGGCCCGCCGCGCGCAGCTCCGCCCGCTGCGCCGCGTAGACCGGCTCGGCCGGGTAGACGTGGGAGTCCATGAAGTCCTGGAGGCGGCCGAGGTGGTCCCGGGCCCGCTCGCTCAAACCGAAGTCCATTCCGCTAGAGTAACTGACGAGTCAGTTACTTCGGGAGGAGTCCCCCATGGCACCCTTCGACGGCACCGGCAAGGTCGCGCTGATCACAGGCGGATCCAACGGCATCGGCGCCGCGGTGGCGCGCCGCCTCGCCCGCGAGGGCGCGCGCGTCGTGCTCGCCGACGTCGACGCGGAGGCCGGGGACGCCCTCGCCAAGGAGCTGGACGGCGCGTTCGTCCGCTGCGACGTGCGCGAGCCCGCCGACAGCGAGGCCGCCGTCGCGGCCGCCGTCGACCGCTTCGGGGGCCTGGACGTGGCGTTCCTCAACGCCGGGGTCGCGGGCGGCGGGGGCGTCGGCGACGACTTCGACCTCGCCGCGTACCGGCGGGCCATGGGGATCAACCTCGACGGCGTCGTGTTCGGCGCGCACGCCGCGCTGCCCGCGCTGCGCGCCCGGGGCGGCGGCGACATCATCGCCACCGCGAGCATGGCGGCGCTCACCGCGACGCCGTTCGACCCGGTCTACGGCGCCAACAAGGCGGCCGTGGTCGGGCTGGTCCGAGCCCTCGGCCCGACGTTCGCCGAGGAGGGCATCCGCGTGAACGCGCTGTGCCCCTCCTTCGCCGACACAGACATCCTGACCCCCATGAAGGGGCAGCTCCAGGAGACCGGCTTCCCGATCCTGGACGTGGGGGACGTCGTCGAGGCGTTCATGCGGATCCTGGACGCGGACGGCGCAGGCGAGGCCTGGTACGTGGTGCCGGGCCGCCCGTCCGAGCCGTTCCGTTTCCGCGGCGTCCCCGGCCCCCGCTGAGCGTCCGAGAGCTTCCGAGAGGAGAGTCATGCGCGCGATCCAGATCACCGAGTTCGGCGGACCGGAGGTCCTGACCGTCACCGAGCTCCCCGACCCCGTCGCCGGGCCGGGGCACCTGCTCATCGACGTCTCCCGGGCCGGCGTCAACTACGCCGACACCCACCAGGCCGAGAACAGCTACCTGTCGGAGTCCACACTGCCGATGGTGCCGGGCGGCGAGGTCGTCGGGACGACCCCGGACGGCCGCCGCGTCGTCGCACTGGTCGGCACCGGCGGCTATGCCGAGAAGGCCGTCGCCCCCGAGGCGCTGGCCTGGGACGTCCCGGACGCCATCGACGACCTCACGGCCCTCGGCATGATCGTCCAGGGGGCGTCGGCTTGGGTGCTGCTGCGCCGCAGCGTCCACCTGGAGCCCGGCGAGTCCGTCGTCGTGCACGCCGCCGCCGGCGGGGTCGGCACGATCGCCGTGCAGCTCGCCAAGGCCTGGGGCGCCGGGCGGGTCATCGCCACCGCCTCCTCCAAGGAGAAGCGCGACCTCGCCCTCGACCTCGGGGCCGACGTCGCGATCGACCCGAACGTGCCCGACCTCACCCGGGCGCTGATCGACGCCAACGAGGGCAGGCGCGTCGACACCGTCCTGGAGATGACCGGCGGGACGGTGACCGACCAGAGCCTGCGCGCCCTGGCCCCGTTCGGCCGCCTCGCGTTCTACGGCATGGCGTCGCGCACCGAGCCCTCGCCCGTCCGGCCCGCCACCCTCATGTCGCACTCCACCACGATCTCCGGCATGTGGCTGGCGCACGTCTTCCAGCTCCCCGGCAACGTGATGCGCCGGGCGCTGGACGAGCTGTTCGGCCTCGCCGCGGAGGGCGGGCTCCGCGTCGTCGCCGGCGGCGAGTACGGGCTGACCGAGGCGCGGCGGGCCCACGAGGACCTGCGCGCCCGCCGCACCACCGGCAAGCTCGTCATCGACCCGTCGCGCTAAGCCCCCGGCCGGGCTAGCCGACGAGCCCGTTCTCGTAGGCGTAGACGACGGCCTGGGTGCGGTCGCGCAGCCCGAGCTTGGTCAGCACGTGGCCGACGTGCGTCTTGACCGTCTGCTCGGCCAGCACCAGCTCGGCGGCGATCTCGGCGTTGGACAGGCCGCGCGCCATGAGGCGCAGGACGTCCAGCTCGCGCGGCGTCAGCCCCGCGGTCGCCTTCGGGCTCGGCCGCTGGTGCCGGCGCCGGCGCGCGAAGTCGCCGATCAGCCGGCGGGTGATGGACGGGGCGAGCAGCGCGTCGCCCGCCGCCACGACCCGCACGCCGTTCACCAGGTCGGCCGCCGAGGCGTCCTTCAGCAGGAACCCGCTGGCCCCCGCGCCGAGCGCCTCGTAGACGTACTCGTCCAGGTCGAACGTCGTGAGCATGAGCACCTTGGGCCGCGCGCCGGCCGGGTCGGCGTCCGGATCGGGGGCGCCGGCCAGCTCGGCGGTGGCGGCCAGGCCGTCCATCTCCGGCATCCGGATGTCCATGACGACCACGTCCGGGTCCAGCCGGCGGGCCATCTCCACCGCCTCGCGGCCGTTGCCCGCCTGGCCGATCACCTCGATCCCCGGATCGGAGGACAGCAGCGCCGCGAGCCCGTCGCGGATCATCACCTGGTCGTCGGCGATCAGCACACGAATCGTCACGGCACAACCCTACGGGTCGAGTGATCGGCGCGATCCGGACTAGTCCGGATCGCCGTAGGGCAGTTCGGCGACGACCGACCAGCCGGCGTCGTCGCGGGGGCCCGCCTCGATGCGGCCGCCGAGCATCGCGACGCGCTCGCGCATGCCGACCAGGCCGTGGCCGCCGCCCTGCGACTCCTCCGGCGTGCTGCGGGCGCCGTCATCGGTGATCGACACCACCAGCGCCTCGGTCCCGTACCGCACCTCGACGTGCACCCGGGAGCCCGGCGCGTACCGGGAGGCGTTGCTCAGCGACTCCTGCACGATCCGGTACGCCGACAGGTCGACCCCGGCGTTCAGCGGCCGCGGCATCCCGACGACGGCCGTCGCGACCGCGAGTCCGGCACGGCGGGCCGCGCCGACCAGGTCGTCCAGCCGCTCCAGGCCGGGCTGCGGGGCGCGCTCGGCGCTCTCGTCGTCGGCGCGCAGCAGCCCGACGACCCGGCGCGTCTCGGTGAGGGCCTCGCGGGCCGCGTCCCGGACGACCCCGAACGTCTGCCGTGCCGCGTCCGGCAGGTCGGGGATCTTGAACGGGGCGGCCTCCGCCTGCATCGCGATCACCGACATGTGGTGGGCGACGACGTCGTGCAGCTCGCGGGCGATGCGGGCCCGCTCCTCCAGCACCGCCTGCCGGGCGAGGTCGCGCCGGTGCTGCTCCTCGCGCAGGCGCAGCTCCTCCACGGCCGAGTGCCGCCCGCCGACCGCGTCGCCGAAGGTGAGCGCGACCGCGGCGATCCCGGCGAGGATCGTGGCGAACCAGCCGGGCATGCCGAACAGCACGGCGGGCACCAGCACGCCGGCGATGGTGACCGCGCCCACCCCGACGGTCGTCTGCCGCGCGGCGCCGACGCCCGTGAAGAACAGGATGACGACCAGGGCGAGGATCGCCGTCACCGGCCACGGCATGAACCCCTCGCCGTGCCTGACGAAGACCGTCAGCAGCAGGCCGATCGCCGCGACGCGCCAGGCGGCGATCGGCCAGCGGGCCGCGAACACCAGGGGTGCCGCCTGGAGCAGGCCGAGGGGCCAGGCCAGCTCCGCGTCGACGCGGTACTGCGTGATGGAGATGGCGATGGAGCCGGCGGTGAACCCGATGGTCAGCGCGACCAGGACGGCCAGGATCGGGAAGCGCAGCGCGGGGTGGGCGGGCAGCAGGGTGACGGCCGGCTCGTCGTGGCCGGGCACGAGGGCGGCGCGGACGCCGGCGGCGAGCCGGGTGCGGCCCGGCGCGGGGCGGACTGGATCGTTCATTTGGGTGCGAGCCTAGAACGCCCGGACCCCCGGCGGCCTGCCTCCGCGGAGGGAGATCCGATCCGGCCCCTGGGTATCAGCCCTGGCAGCGCTCTCGGGACGTTCGGGAGGGCGTCAAACAGCTATTTCCGATTGACTTTATAGGAAATCTGCGCCACGCTGGTCCCGTGTCGATCTCCGGACTCCGCTACGAGCGCCTGCACGTCGACCTGCGCCGCCAGGCCAGCGCGCTGTGTCGCCGCCCGCCCCGCTGAAACGCGACGACGAACGGCAGCGCACCGCTAGGAGAACGACCGCATGACCGTCACCACGACCGGCCTCGCCGTGCCCGCGTCCACCGGCGCCCCCTTCACGCCGCGGCGGCTCGCCGAGCGGGCGCGCCGGCTCGCGACCGACCCGGGGGAGTGGCTGCACCGGGTGCGCCTCGACCCGCAGGGGCGCTGGTACGAGCGCGTCCACCAGGACGCCGACCACGAGATATGGCTGATCAGCTGGCTGCCCGGCCAGTCCACCGGGTTCCACGACCACGGCGGCTCCGCGGGCGCGTTCGCGGTGGCCCTCGGGGCCCTGGAGGAGCAGCGCGCCGGCGCCGCGCGCCGGGTCGGAGCAGTGCACGGCGTCGGCGCCGGGCAGGCCCGCTCCTTCGGCCCCGGCTACGTCCACGACGTGCGCAACGCCTCCGACGCCCCCGCCGTGAGCGTCCACGTCTACTCGCCGCCGCTCACCGCCATGCGCCGGTACGACGTGGACCCGGGCGGCGGCCTCGTCCGGCTCGCCGACGAGTCCGCCGCCGACTGGTGAGGCCGGGCCGCCCGGGAGCCGCGATCTTGCGGTGATCGCCGGGGCGGCGGACACTGCGGGAATGACCGACCTGAGTCATCCCATTTTCGCCCGGCTCTACCCGCGGCTGGACGCCGGCTGCGCCAAGGCGGGCGGCGACGCGCTCCGGGCCGAGCTCCTCGCCGGGGCGTCCGGCCGCGTGGTGGAGGTGGGCGCCGGGTACGGGGCCAACTTCGCCCACTACCCGCCCGAGGTCACCGAGGTCGTCGCCATCGAGCCCGAGCCGCGGCTGCGCGCGAAGGCCGGCCACGCGGCGGACCGCGCGCCGGTCCCGGTCACGGTGCGCCCCGGCCTCGCCGAGGACCTCGACCTCGACGACGCGTCCTTCGACGTGGCCGTGGCCTCGCTCGTGCTGTGCTCGGTCCGCGACCCCGTCCGCGCGCTGGCCGAGCTGCGGCGCGTCCTCAAGCCGGGCGGCGAGCTGCGCTACTACGAGCACGTGCGGGGCGCCGCCCCCGGCAAGGTGCGCTTCCAGCGCTACGCCGACCTGCTGTGGCCGTTCTTCGCCGCCGGATGCCACGTCTCCCGCCCGACGGACGAGTGGATCGCCGGCAGCGGGTTCACCGTGCGGGAGGAGCGGCGGTTCGAGTTCCCGGAGCAGGGCCGGGCCAACCCGGCCTCCCCGCACGTCATCGGGACCGCCGTCCGGGACTGACCGGACATCACCCGCATAAGGTCCGGCTCCCGGGGAAGATCGGGCTCCATGACCGCAGGGAGCGAACCGGAACAGGTGGACGAGCGGCTCCAGGACGGGCCGTCCCATACCGCCGCGGTGGCGGCGCTGCTGGCGGGTGCCGCCGCCCTCGGCGGGTTCCTCTTCGGCTACGACTCCTCCGTGATCAACGGGACGGTCGACGCCCTCAAGCAGGAGTTCGGCCTCGGCGGCTTCGCGGTCGGCTTCGTCGTGTCCGCCGCGCTGCTCGGCTGCGCGGCGGGCGCCTGGTGCGCGGGCCCGCTGAGCGACCGGATCGGCCGGGTGCGGGTGATGCTCATCGCCTCCGGGCTGTTCGTGGTCAGCTCGCTCGGCTCCGCGCTGGCCTTCAGCGCGGTCGACCTCACCGCCTGGCGGCTGGTCGGCGGCCTCGCCATCGGCGCCGCGTCGGTGATCGCGCCCGCCTACATCGCCGAGATCGCCCCGGCCGAGCTGCGCGGCCGGCTCGGATCCCTGCAGCAGATGGCGATCGTGCTCGGCATCTTCGCCGCCCTCGTCGCCGACTACGCCATCGCGCGGGTGTCCGACGGCGGCGCGACCGGGACGTTCCCGTGGGGCGGGGGCGCGTGGCGGTGGATGTTCGCCAGCGCCGTCGTCCCGGCCGTGATGTACGGCGTGATCGCCACCACCATCCCCGAGTCGCCCCGCTACCTGGTCAAGAAGCACGAGACGGCCCGCGCCCGCCAGGTGCTGCGGCGCGTGATGGGCCGCGGCGACGTGGACGTGAAGATCACCGAGATCGTGCGGTCCATCGCCGCGGACCGGCCCGTCCGGCTGCGGGACCTGCGCGGGAGCCGGCTGGGACTGCTGCCGATCGTCTGGGCCGGGATCCTGCTGTCGGTGTTCCAGCAGTTCGTCGGCATCAACGTGATCTTCTACTACTCCTCGTCGCTGTGGCAGGCGGTCGGGTTCTCCGAGAACGACGCGATGCTCACCTCGGTGATCAACTCGGTCGTCAACGTCGCCTTCACGCTGGTCGCGATCGCGCTCGTCGACCGGGTCGGGCGGCGCCCCCTGCTGCTGACCGGAGCCGCCGGCATGGCGGTCTCCCTCGGCACCCTCACCGCCTGCTTCGCGACCGCCCCCGTGGTGGACGGCGAGCCGCACCTCGGCGGCGCCGCCGGGCCCGTGGCGCTCGTCGCGGCCAACGTGTTCGTCGCCTCCTTCGCCGCGACGTGGGGGCCCGTCGTGTGGGTGATGCTCGGCGAGATGTTCAACAACTTCATCCGCGCGTCCGCGCTGGCCGTCGCCGCCGCCGCGCAGTGGCTCGCCAACTGGGTCGTCACGACGACGTTCCCCGGCATCTCCGGCTTCTCCCTCGGCCTGGCCTACGGCATCTACACGCTGTTCTCGATCCTGGCGTTCGTGTTCGTGCTCCGCGCCGTCCCCGAGACCAAGGGACGCGAACTGGAGGAGATGGACGACCTCGCCGCCCCGAGGGGGGCCCGCGCGTGAAGGGCCGGGCCCCGCGCCCGCCCATCGGTTACAGTGGTGTCATGCCGTACGCGTTCGCAGAGACGACGACGCCGGGCCACTCCCGGCGCGACGGCGGCATGTCCTGACATTGCACGCGGAAGGGCCCCGGGAGCGATCCCCGGGGCCCTTCCGCTGTCCGGGGACGCCACGGGCCCTCCGCCGACCGAGAGGAGCGGCCGATGGAGCCGGATGCGTCCGGGGGACACCCCGAGTCGATAGCATCGAAACCCGCTGACCCCGAACCACCATCGCGAGGAGTACCCGTGTCCACCGTGTCTGAGCTGCGCATCACCCTCGACGGGAGCGAGCGGGCGGTGCCGGCGGGCACCACCGCGGGGCAGGCACTGGAGGCCGACGGCCGGACCGTGATCGCCGCCCGCGTCAACGGCGAGCTGCGCGACCTCGCCGGCGAGCTGCGCGACGGCGACGCCGTCGAGCCGGTCGAGATCGGCTCCGACGACGGCCGGGCGATCATGCGGCACTCCGCCGCGCACGTGATGGCGCAGGCCGTCCAGGAGCTGTTCCCCGAGGCGAAGCTGGGCATCGGCCCGCCGGTGGAGAACGGCTTCTACTACGACTTCGACGTTCCCGAGCCGTTCACCCCCGACGACCTCAAGCGCGTCGAGAAGCGGATGCGCGAGATCGTCAAGCAGGGGCAGCGGTTCTCCCGCCGCCCCGTCGCCGAGGAGGACGCGCGCGCCGAGCTGGCCGCCGAGCCCTACAAGCTGGAGCTGATCGGCCTGAAGGGCTCCGGCCCGGTCGGGGACGCCGCCGACGGCGCCGAGGTCGAGGTGGGCGGCGGCGAGCTGACCATCTACGACAACCTCGACGCCAAGTCCGGCGAGCTGCGCTGGAAGGACCTGTGCCGAGGCCCGCACGTGCCGTCCACCCGGGTCATCCCCGCGTTCAAGCTGATGCGCTCGGGCGGCGCCTACTGGCGCGGCAGCGAGAAGAACCCGCAGCTCCAGCGGATCTACGGCACCGCCTGGGAGTCCCGCGAGAAGCAGGACGAGTACCTGCGGTTCCTGGAGGAGGCCGAGAAGCGCGACCACCGCAGGCTCGGCGCCGAGCTCGACCTGTTCTCCTTCCCGAACGAGATCGGCAGCGGCCTCGCCGTCTTCCATCCGAAGGGCGGCGCGGTCCGCAAGGTGATGGAGGACTACTCCCGCCGGCGGCACGAGGAGGAGGGGTACGAGTTCGTCAACACCCCCCACATCACCAAGGGCCACCTGTTCGAGACCTCCGGGCACCTCGGCTGGTACAAGGACGACATGTTCCCGGCGATGGAGATCGACGGGGGCGACTACTACCTCAAGCCGATGAACTGCCCGATGCACAACCTGATCTTCCGGGCGCGCGGCCGGTCCTACCGGGAGCTGCCGCTGCGGCTGTTCGAGTTCGGGTCGGTGTACCGGTACGAGAAGTCGGGCGTCGTGCACGGCCTCACCCGCGTGCGGGGCATGACCCAGGACGACGCGCACATCTACTGCACCGAGGACCAGATGGGCGAGGAGATCAAGCGGCTCCTCGACTTCGTCCTCGGGCTGCTGCGCGACTACGGCCTGAACGAGTTCTACCTCGAGCTGTCCACCCGCGACGAGTCCGACAAGTTCATCGGCTCGGACGAGATGTGGGAGAAGGCCACCGCCGCGCTCCGCGAGGCCGCCGAGGCCACCGGGCTCGACCTCGTCCCCGACCCGGGCGGCGCGGCGTTCTACGGCCCCAAGATCTCGGTGCAGGCCAAGGACGCGATCGGGCGCACCTGGCAGCTGTCCACCATCCAGGTCGACCCCAACCAGCCCGAGCGGTTCGGCCTGGAGTACCAGGCGGCCGACGGCACCCGGCAGCGCCCCATGATGCTGCACCGGGCGCTGTTCGGGTCGATCGAGCGGTTCTTCGGCGTGCTGCTGGAGCACTACGCGGGCGCGATGCCGCCGTGGCTGGCGCCGGTCCAGGCGGTCGGCATCCCGATCGGGGACGCCCACGTCCCGCACCTGGAGAAGGTGGCGGCGCGGCTGCGCGAGCACGGCCTGCGCGTCGAGGTGGACGCGTCCTCCGACCGGATGCAGAAGAAGATCCGCAACGCGCAGAAGCAGAAGGTCCCGTACATGCTGCTCGCGGGCGACGAAGACGTGGCCAAGGACGCCGTGTCGTTCCGGTACCGCAACGGCGAGCAGAAGAACGGCGTCCCGATCGACGAGGCGGTCGAGGAGATCGTCGAGGCCGTGCGGTCCCGCGCGCAGATCTGAGCCGGCCCGGGTCGCGCCCGCCGCGCGCGGGCGCGACCCGCGGGTGGCGGCGCGCCCGGAGTTGGTAGCCTCATCGACCACGTGCGACGACCGGGGAGACAGCGGAGATGAAGTCCAGGAGGCCGGCGCGGCGCGGGCGCTCGCTCTGGCTCCGGATGGCCGGCTACACCGGCACCCTGGCGCTCGTCGCCGCCGCGGTCGTCGTGCTCCTCATGCCGCTGATGGACGACGGCCAGAAGGGCGCCGCCGGCGCCGGGGGGACGGCGGGCCCGTCCGCGCCGGGCGGGCAGACGGGCGTTCCCGGAGGCGGCGGCCTCCCGGCGACCCCGACCAACCCCGCTCCGCAGCAGACCGGCGGCCAGCCCTACCCGAGCGGCGGGGGCGGCGGGTCCGGCGGCCAGGGCGGCGGTCCGCAGATCCCGCCCCAGAACGGCTCGGCCGGCGGTATCGGCGCCTGCCCCAAGGGGACGGCGTACTACCGGGCCGCCCCGACGGGCGTGGACGTCGTCATCGCGGTCTCCGCCGGCGGCGCGATCCGGGCGGAGCTGTCGCTGCGGGGGCAGGAGCCCAGGGCCCAGCAGACCACCATGCGGAGCGGCGGGTCGAAGACCTTCCACTTCACGGGCGTCATGCCGCAACTCGTCGAGCGCGTGAAGGTGACCACGATCTCGGTGGGCGGCGGCATGCAGAACTGCTACGCCCGCGCCGCCTGACGAACGTCCTCGACCGACACGTTCACGGCGGCGACCCGCGTGCCCAGCATGATCGCCGCCACCCGCGCCACGTTCGCCTTCACCAGGGTCGCCACGTCCCTGATCACGGTGCCGTACTCGACGGCGATGGCGACGTCGAGGGTGACCTCGTCGTCGTTCTGGACGACGCGCACCCCGGTCGCGGCGGGCTCCTCCCGGACGGTGAGGCCGGCGACGCCGTCCACCTCCAGCGCCGCGAACGCGGCGATCTTCCCGATGACCGCGTTCCCGATCGTGATGCGGCCCTCCACCGGCGCGCTGAGGTCGCCGGGTGAGCCGTGCAGCGTCATCGGCACCGCGTTCGGCCCCGAGGACTGGGCGCCCCGCGGCGGCGGGACCGACTGCCGCGCCGCGGCCGGGGGAGGAGCCGACAGCGGTCTCCCCGGCTGGGTCACCTGCTGCGTCCCCTGTGAAGGCGTCCCCTGTGACGGCGCGCCGTGGGGTGGCATGCCGGGGGGCTGCTGGGCGTGCGGGGGCGTCGCGGGCGGCGGCTCGGTCTCCGGGCGGCCGGCGGGCACCCCGGGGAACCGCGGTCCGGGGCCGGCCTCCTGCCCCTGCTCGGCGTTCCCGGTGCGGTGCTTGTCGAGCCCGGTCATGATCGCTCCCTGGGGGTCGGTCGGGTGACCATGGTGTCGGAGCGACGCGCGGGACGTCACGCAGGCACCGGATCGCGGGCGCGTCCGAAGACCCGCCGACGGGCCATGCTAGGGGATCCCGGCTACAGCCCCCGGGGCGTCTCTCTCTATGCTGCTGGTCAGGCCGTGAACAAAAGGAGACCGCCGCCTTGAGCCCAGAGCCGGAGGAGTCCGTGGTGCAGCAGGGGCGCGAGGACGCGCCCGGTGCCGGCGCCGGGAACGAGCGCACGCCCCGCTTCGAGGAGGAGAGGGGCGGCGCGGGCACGCCCGACAACTTCCAGCGGCTCTGGACCCCGCACCGGATGGCCTACATCAAGGGCGAGAACAAGCCCACGGGCGGGGGAGCCGGCGACGGCTGCCCCTTCTGCGAGATCCCGAAGATGACCGACGAGGAGGGGCTCGTCGTGGCCCGCGGGGAGTCGGTGTTCACGGTGCTGAACCTCTACCCCTACAACTCCGGGCACCTGATGGTCGTCCCGTACCGGCACGTCGCCGACTACGCCGACCTGGAGGAGCCGGAGTACACCGAGCTGGCCGTCTTCACGCAGCGGGCCCTGACGGCGCTGCGCAAGGCGAGCGGCGCGCAGGGCTTCAACGTCGGCATGAACCTCGGCCTCGTCGCGGGCGCCGGCATCGCGGCCCACCTGCACCAGCACGTCGTCCCGCGCTGGGGCGGCGACACCAACTTCATGCCGGTGGTCGGGCACACGAAGGTCCTGCCGCAGCTGCTGCGCGACACCCGCCAGATGCTCGCCGACGCCTGGCCGCACGACGGCTGACGGCAACGACGGCCGACCGGGCGGAGCCCGCCGGACGAGGGGGACGAGGCTCGGGCGCGGCCGCCCTAGGCGGGAGGCACGGCTCGCCGCAGGCCCGCGTCGCCACCGGGGCGGGGCGGCGGCTGCGAGACGCTCATCAGCTCCGAGAGCGTGACGAACTCGAAGCCCTTGGCGCGCAGGCCCCGGATCATCGGGACGAGGTTGCGGAGCGCGACCAGGCGGTCGTGGTTGCCGGTGTCGTGGGCGAGCAGGATCGCGCCGGGGCCGGTGTTGCCCACGATGTAGTCCACCAGCGCCGGCGGCTCGTCCTCGTAGGTCTTCTCCAGCATCTTGATCGACCACAGCGCGATGTCGTAGTCGAACCGGCACGCGGCGCTGAGCGTGGTGCCGCCCAGATGCCCGAACGGCGGGCGCAGGAACCGGGGCTCCCTGCCGACGATCCGCGTGATGGCGTTGTGGGCGCGCCGCAGCTGCTCCAGGGCCTGATCGTCGGACAGGCGCGACAGGTCCTTGTGCTGCCAGGTGTGGTTGCCGGCCTCGTGCCGCTCCATCCGCCCGTGCACGAGCCGGGCGTGGCGGACGAGGCGCTCCCCGACGAGGAAGAACGTCGCCTTGACCCGCTCGGCGTCCAGGATGTCGTGCACCATGGGCGTCCAGTCGGGCATCGGCCCGTCGTCGAAGGTGAGGGCGACGAGCTTCTGGGCGGTGTCGACGCCCCAGATCACGTCGACGTGCGCGCTGCCGGGGCGCCACGGACCGGCGATGGGGACCGCCATCGCCGACGACGGCGGGCCCCCGGAGCCGACCACGGCGCCGACGGCCTCCGCGCCGGCGCCCAGTGTGACCGCTCCGGCGGCCGCCAGCCCCAACCCCTTGATGAACGTCCGGCGTCCGGGGGCGGCCGGATCCCGGGGGGCGTCCACGTTTTTCATTGTGAGACCACGATCGCACCGCGGACCCGCCCTGATCATCGGCCGTCCGGCCGAATCGCGGGTCACCCTGCGGGATGAGCCGGGCTCCCCCCGCAGGTCGATTCGGCGGCGCCGGCCGTCACCGCGGCGGAGGGGGCGGGGCGGGGCCCGGCGCGCGCCGGGCCCCGCCCCCGCGGGGCGCGGTCAGCCGTCCCTGGACTCGGCGGCGACCTTGTCGGCGAGATGCGACGGGAGCGGTTCGTAGCGCAGGAAGGAGCGGCTGAACGTGCCGGTGCCCTGCGACATCGAGCGCAGGTCGATCGCGTACCGGACGATCTCCAGCTGCGGCACCTCCGCCTTGATCATCGTGCGGCCGCCCGGTACCGCCTGGGAGCCGAGCACCCGGCCGCGCCGGGAGGTGAGGTCGGACATGATCGGGCCGACGTACTCGTCGGCGATCAGCACGCCCACCTCGTCGACCGGCTCCAGCAGCAGGATCGGAACCTGGCTCGCCGCGTCCTTCAGCGCGAGCGCCCCGGCCGCCTGGAACGCCATGTCGGAGGAGTCGACCGAGTGCGCCTTCCCGTCGTGCAGGGTGACCTTGATGTCCACCATCGGGTATCCGGCGGACACGCCGCGCTCCATCTGCTGCCGGACGCCCTTCTCGACCGACGGGATGAACTGGCGCGGGACGACCCCGCCGACGATCTTGTCGACGAACTCGAAGCCCTCGCCGGAGGGCAGCGGCTCGACGTCGATATGGCAGATGCCGTACTGGCCGTGCCCGCCGCTCTGCTTGACGTGCCGGCCGAGGCCCTTCGCCGTCCCGCCGAACGTCTCGCGCAGCGGGACGCGCAGCTCCACCCGCTCGACCTCGACGCCGTAGCGGGCGCGCAGCCGGTCGATCAGGACGTCGGCGTGCGCCTCGCCCATGCACCACAGCACCAGCTGCCGGGTCTCGGAGTTGTTCTCCAGCCGCAGCGTCGGGTCCTCGGCGACGAGCCGGCCGAGCGCCTGGCTCAGCTTGTCCTCGTCGGCCTTGGACTTCGCGCGGATGGCGACGGGCAGAAGCGGGTCCGGCATGGACCAGGGCGCCATCACCATGGGCGCCGCCGGGTCGGACAGCGTGTCGCCCGTCTCGGCGCGGCTGAGCTTCGCCACCGCGCAGATGTCGCCCGCGCCGCACGACGACACGGTGCGCTGCGTCTTGCCCAGGGGCGAGGTGAGCGCGCCGACGCGCTCGTCGACGTCGTGGTCCTCGTGGCCGCGGTCCTCCATGCCGTGCCCGGAGACGTGCACGGTCGTGTCGGGGCGCAGGGTCCCGGAGAAGACCCGGACCAGCGAGATCCGCCCGACGTACGGGTCGGAGGTGGTCTTGACGACCTCGGCGACCAGCGGCCCCTCCGGATCGCAGGAGATCTCCTTCGGGGGCCCGCCCGCCACCGGGGTCACCGGGGGGATGCCGTGTTCGAGGGGGGACGGGAACGCCTGGGTGACGACCTCCAGCAGCTCCATCATGCCGACGACCGGGCCGGGGTGGTCGCCGTGCGGCACCGACGTGGCGAGGACGGGGTAGAAGCTGCCGCGCGCCACCGCGGTCTCCAGGTCCTCGATGAGCGCCTTGACGTCGATCTCCTCGCCGGACAGGTACCGGTCCATGAGGGTCTCGTCCTCGCTCTCCTGGATGATCCCCTCGATGAGCGAGGCGCGCTGCTCGGAGATCTGGTCCAGGTACCGGGGGTCGGGGTCGCACTCGGTGCGCTTCCCGGTCGAGTAGTCGAGGCAGCGCTGCGACAGCAGCCCGATCAGGCCCTTGAGGCCGTCGTCGCCCTGGGCCGGGAAGTACAGCGGCGCGACGCCCTCGCCGAAGACGTCCTGGCAGGTCATGACCACGTCGTCGTAGTCGCCGCGCTGCTGGTCGATCTTGGTGATGACGACCGCGCGGGGCATCTGCACCGCCGCGCACTCCTCCCAGATCATCCGGGTGAGCCCGTCGATGCCGTCCACCGCGGAGATCACGAACAGCGCCGCGTCGGCGGCGCGCAGCCCGGCCCGCAGGTCCCCGACGAAGTCGGCGTAGCCGGGGGTGTCGATGAGATTGACCTTGACGTCGCCGTGCACCAGCGGCGCGAGCGCGAGGTTGACCGAGCGCTGCTGGCGCACCTCGACCTCGTCGAAGTCGCTGACGGTGGTGCCGTCCTCGACCTTCCCCGCCCGCTGCAGCGTGCCCGTGGCGGCGAGCAGCGCCTCGACGAGCGTGGTCTTACCGGCCCCTGAATGGCCGACCAGCGCGACGTTGCGCACTTTGTCGCACGTGCCGGCCTCCGGTGCCCTGCCGGGGGCTCCCGGGTGGCCTCCCTTGTCCGCCATGACTACCTCCTCGGACGGGCCTCTCGCGGAGGCCCGCGTGCGGCTGGGGCCCGGCCCCGGCGGGCCCGGCCCTGACGTCCGAGTGCGGCGTCCGACCTCGTTCATCGCGCGTGACCGGCGTCACACCCGTGCCAACAGCCTTTCCCCTGCGGGCCGGGATCACAAGGGGTGAACGGCAAACAACCGCGATCCGTCCGGGCCGCGGCGGCGGCGGGCCCGTGCCCGGCCGCGTCCCGGCGGCGTCCGCACTACGATGGGCGCGCCGCGTGGGCGCCGGACGCCCGCGGCGGGGCCGCTCCCGGTGACCACGACTCCCGGCGGCGACGACTCCAGGCGACCACGAGAACGGACGGCGATGCTCAACAAGATCAGGCCCGTGCTGGGGCGCGTCCTCACCCCCGTCGGACAGGCGGTCGCGCGGACCGGGGTCTCGCCCAACGCCATCACCGTCATCGGGACGGTCGGCGTCGCCGCCGGCGCGCTCGTGCTGTTCCCGCGCGGGGAGTTCTTCTGGGGGACGATGGTCATCACCGCGTTCGTCCTGTTCGACATGCTCGACGGCGCGGTGGCCCGGGTCACCGGGAAGATCTCCTCGTTCGGGGCGTTCCTGGACTCCACCATGGACCGCGTCGCCGATGCCGCGATCTTCGCCGGGCTCATGATCGGGCTGTACCGGGCCGGGCAGGAGCCCCTCGCCGGGGTCGCCCTGTACTGCCTGGTCTCCGGGGTCGTGGTGTCCTACGCCAAGGCGCGCGCCGAGGGGCTCGGCTACACCTGCAACGTCGGCATCGCCGAGCGCGCCGAGCGCCTCATCGTCGCGCTGGTCGCCGCCGGGCTCGACGGGCTCGGCGTCCCCTACGTCCTCGCCGTCGCGCTGTGGGCCCTCGCCGTGCTCAGCACCGTCACGGTCGGGCAGCGGTTCGCCACGGTGTACGCCCAGGCGAAGGCCGACGGCGGCCCGGGGGCGGGCAACGGCGCGCGCAACGGGGCCGAGAAGACGCCGGAGCCGCGTCCATGACCACGCCCCGCCGCGCAGAGGCGTCGCCGTCGCTTCGCGACGAGGTGACCGACGCCGTCTACGCCCTGGGCTGGACGGTCGTCCGCAAGATGCCCGAGAGCGCGGCGCGCCTGGTGTTCGCCGCGCTCGCCGACCGCACCTGGCACCGCTACGGCGGCGGCGTGCGGCAGCTGGAGAAGAACCTGTGCCGAGTCCTCGGCAAGGACGCCGTCGACGACGAGGTCCGCGTCCTCAGCAAGAAGGTGCTGCGCTCCTACTTCCGCTACTGGCTGGAGGTCTTCCGGCTGCCCGAGTACGACCGGGCGCGGATCGTCGGCCGGATGCGGGTCACCGGCGAGAAGAAGATCTTCACCAACCTCGACTCCGGGCGCGGCGTCATCCTGGCGCTGCCCCACATGGGCAACTACGAGCAGGCCGGGGCGTGGCTGGTGCACAACGGCCACCCGTTCACCACCGTCGCCGAGCGCCTCGAGCCGGCGTCGCTGTTCGACCGGTTCGTCGAGTTCCGCGAGGGCCTCGGCATGGAGGTCCTCGCGCACAGGGGCGCCTCCGCCTACGGGCGGATGGCGCAGCGGCTGCGCGCCGGGCGGCCGGTGTGCCTGGTCGTCGACCGCGACCTGACCGACACCGGCGTCGAGGTCGAGTTCTTCGGCGCCACCGCCCGGATGCCCGCCGTGTCGGCCGCGCTGGCCATCCAGACGGGCGCCGCCCTCATCCCCGTGACACTCTGGTACGAGGGCGAGTACTGGGCGGCGAGGGTCCACGAGGAGATCCCCGTGCCGGACGAGGGCGGCAGACAGGAGAAGATCCAGGCCATGACCCAGGAGCTCGCGCGCGCCTTCGAGGAGGGCATCGCCGCCCACCCCGAGGACTGGCACATGCTGCAGAAGGTCTGGGTGGACGACCTCGCGGACGGCCGAAGTTGAGGGCCGGCCGATGAAGGTGGGCATCGTCTGCCCCTACACCTGGGACGTGCCGGGCGGCGTCCAGCAGCACATCGGCGACCTCGCCGAGGCGCTGGTCGCGCTCGGCCACGAGGTGTCGGTCATCACGCCCGCCGACGACGACGCCGACCTGCCGCCCTACGTCGTGGCGGCCGGGCGCGCCGTCCCCGTCCCCTACAACGGCTCGGTCGCCCGGCTGGCGTTCGGGTTCCTGTCGGCCGGCCGGGTCCGGCGCTGGATCCGCGACGGCGGGTTCGACGTCCTGCACGTCCACGAGCCCGCCGCGCCCTCGCTCGGGCTGCTGGCCTGCTGGGCCGCCGACGGGCCCATCGTGGGGACGTTCCACGCCTCCTACGAGCGGTCGCGGGCGCTGTCGGTCACCGCGCCGATCCTGCAGAGCGCCCTCGAGAAGATCACCGGCCGGATCGCGGTGTCCGAGGCCGCCCGCACCACGCTCGTCGAGCACCTCGGCGGCGACGCCGTGCTCATCCCGAACGGCGTCGCGACCGAGCGCTACGCGATGGCCGCGCCGCTGCCCGGCTGGCGCGGCCGCGCGGACCCGCCGCCCGGGGGCGGCGACGGGGGAGCGCTCGGCTTCCTCGGCCGGATGGACGAGCCGCGCAAGGGCCTGCCGGTGCTGCTGCGCGCCTTCGAGATCATCGGCCGCCTCCGGCCCGGGCTGCGGCTGCTGCTGGCCGGCCCCGGCGACGCCGACGACGTGCTGGCCAGGGTCCCGCCCGACCTGCGCGACCGCGTCGTCGTGCTCGGCATGGTGAGCGAGGAGGACAAGGTCCGCGCCTACCACTCGGTTGACGTGTTCGTCGCGCCCAACCTCGGCGGCGAGAGCTTCGGCATCGTCCTCGCCGAGGCCATGGCGGCGGGCGCGCCCATCCTGGCCAGCGACATCGAGGCGTTCGACCGCGTCCTGCGCCGCGGCCGGGCCGGGGCGCTGTTCCCGGCCGGCGACCACGAGGCGCTCGCGGCGGCGGCCGGGGCCCTGCTCGACGACCCGGCCCGCCGCAAGCAGCTGTCCGCGGAGGCCCGCGCGGCCGTCCGGGCCTACGACTGGTCGTCCGTGGCCCGCGACGTGGTGCGGGTGTACGAGACCGTCACCGGCGGCCGCGTCCGCGTCGTCGAGTCCGGCGTCGGCGCGTAGGGGGCGGCGTGTCCTACGACTGGGTCATCGACGTCCTGTTCTGGATCGCCGTCGTCTTCCTCGTCGGCGTGTACGTGTCGTGGCGCGCCACCCGGCTCGACCGGCTGCACGTGCGGGTCGAGACGGCCCGCGCCGCGCTCGACGCCGCGCTCGTCAGGCGGGCCGCCGCCACGCTGGAGCTGGCCGCGTCGCGGCTTCTGGACCCCGCCACCAGCCTGGTGCTGGCCACCGCCGCCCACGAGGCCCGCACCGCCGACGCCGAGGGGCGCGAGTTCGCCGAGAGCGACCTGTCGCGGGCGCTGCGCGCCGCCGTCGACCAGCCCGGGTTCGTCGACGCCCTCGCCGCGCGCGGCGGCGACGGCCAGGCGGTCCTGGAGGAGCTGTCGTCCGCCGCCGCGAAGGTCGCCTACGCCCGCCGCTTCTACAACGACGCCGTGTCCCAGGCCCGGATCGCGCGCCGCAAGCTGCTCATCCGCGTCCTGCCGCTCGCCGGGCGCGCCCCGCTCCCGGACTTCTTCGAGATCGACGACGACCCGCCCGGGATCTGACCGCGGGGGACCGCGGCCGGCCGCGGTCCGGAGGCCCGGAATCCGGCCGCCCGGACATATCGGCAGGCGGACCTTGAGCGGGGGAGCACCCCTCGGCCGTACCACCGGGCGGGCGAGCGCACCGGATCACGTTCGCTAACCTCTGGCAGATCGTCCAAAGGAGGGGTAGATCGTGCGATCTGTCTGGGAGATCACCGCCCGGAGGCACGCGGCCGCGGGACTCGGCGTCCTCGTCCTCGGCGCCGCGCTGCCGGCCTGCTCGAGCTCGGACGGTCCGAAGTCGGCGCCGCCGCCGAAGAGCACGGGCGCGCCCCAGGACAGCGCGACGCCGACGCCGGCGACGCACCCGTTCACCGGCGGCACCAAGGGCCTCGGCAACCCCGTCCTCGCGGTCAAGATCGAGAACACCAGCCCCGCGCTCCCGCAGAGCGGCGTGTCGGCCGCCGACATCGTCTACGTCGAGCAGGTTGAGGGCGGCGAGACCCGCCTGATGGCGGTCTTCTCCTCCAAGCTGCCGAAGAAGGTCGGGCCCGTCCGCAGCGCCCGCATCTCCGACCTGCACATCCTGCCGCAGTTCGGCCGTCCCGCCTTCGCGTTCTCCGGCGTCCAGAGCAAGATGAAGAAGTACATCCGCAAGGCGCCGGTGTACGACATCTCACAGGAGAGCGCGGGCGGCGCGTACTTCCGCTCCAGCGACAGGCGCATCCCCTACAACCTCTACGCCGACCCCAAGAACCTCCTCAAGCGGGCGCCGAAGGCCGCCAAGCCGCGCGACATCGGCTTCCGCTTCGGAGAGGCCCCCGAAGGCGGCGAGCCCACCAAGTCGTTCACCGCCCGGTGGCCCGCCGCCAGGATGGGTTTCACGTGGTCGGCCAAGCAGAAGCGGTGGCTCGCCAGCTGGGGCGGCAGGCCCGACCGCGCCGCGGAAGGCGGGCTGCTCGGCGGCAAGACCGTCGTCGTCCAGTACGCCAAGACGACCCGCTCGAAGTTCCACGACTTCCTCGGCAGCTACACGCCGCTGATCCACACCACCGGCACCGGGCGCGCGGTCGTCCTGCGCGACGGCAAGGCCTACGACGCCAAGTGGTCGCGCCCGTCCGAGAGCAAAGGCACCACCTACACCACAGCCGACGGCAAACCCATGAACTTCGCACCCGGCCAGGTGTGGGTCGTGCTCGTCAACGACGGCAAGCCCTACACGCCCTGAAGTGGGCGCGTCCTAGGCCGCGCGGAGCCCGGGGCACCCCCGCCGCCCGTCACTTCGTAAGCCTCCGCCGCCGTCCGCTGACACTCTGCCGGGTCCAGAGGGCGAACGAGCAGGCAATATCATGGGAAAAGACTTGTCGTCCGTCCACGTGAGGAATGCCCGTGTCCACTTCCACTCCCGCCCCTGACAACGCCGCGCCCGAGACCGGGACCGCCCGCGTCAAGCGCGGCATGGCGGAGATGCTCAAGGGCGGCGTGATCATGGACGTCGTCACGCCCGAGCAGGCGAAGATCGCCGAAGACGCGGGCGCGGTCGCCGTCATGGCCCTGGAGCGGGTCCCCGCCGACATCCGCGCCGAGGGCGGCATCTCCCGGATGAGCGACCCCGACATGATCGACGGGATCATCGGCGCGGTCTCCATCCCGGTCATGGCCAAGGCCCGCATCGGCCACTTCGTCGAGGCGCAGGTGCTGCAGGCCCTCGGCGTCGACTACATCGACGAGTCGGAGGTGCTGACGCCCGCCGACTACGACAACCACATCGACAAGTGGGCGTTCACCGTCCCCTTCGTCTGCGGCGCCACCAGCCTCGGCGAGGCGCTGCGCCGCATCACCGAGGGCGCGGCGATGATCCGCTCCAAGGGCGAGGCCGGCACCGGCGACGTCTCCAACGCCACGACGCACATGCGCAAGATCCGGCAGGAGATCCGCCGCCTGCAGTCCCTGCCCGAGGACGAGCTGTACGTCGCGGCCAAGGAGCTCCAGGCCCCGTACGAGCTGGTCAAGGAGGTCGCGCAGGCGGGCAGGCTGCCCGTCGTGCTGTTCACCGCGGGCGGCATCGCCACCCCGGCCGACGCCGCGATGATGATGCAGCTCGGCGCCGAGGGCGTCTTCGTCGGCTCCGGGATCTTCAAGTCCGGCAACCCCGCCCAGCGGGCCGAGGCGATCGTGAAGGCCACCACCTTCCACGACGACCCCGACGTGATCGCGAAGGTGTCGCGCGGCCTCGGCGAGGCCATGGTCGGCATCAGCGCCGCCTCCCTCGGCGAGGACCAGAAGTTCGCCGGTCGCGGCTGGTAGCGGGCACCCGTCCGCCCGGCCCGGAGTGGCCGGGCGGATACCGGGGTCCCCCCTCCACACCGGCCGCCGGCGGGGTTACGCTGACGTCGCGGCCGGTGAAGCGATCTTCGGGCGGTCCGGCCGCGGGAGGGGAGAGCATGGCTTGGTCGGTCGCGCTGGCGTGTGCGAGCGCGGGTGAGCCCACCGAGGTGTTCCGGCCCGGCATGGTGCCCGATCCGGACGCCGCCGCGAAGATCGCGCGCCGCCTGTACCCGGCGGCCGCCCTCACCGAGACCGGTGACACGGTCCTGGACTTCGCGCTCTGGCCCTACGACGACGAGCTGTTCGTCGGGGCCTTCGAGCGGGCGCTGCTGCTGTGCGACAGGCGGCTGTTCTGCCTCGACGAGGACGCCCGCCGCATCGCCGACACCGCCGCCGCGGCCCTGCCCGGCGCGCACTGCGGCGTCCTCGTCCTGCACAACGTCATCCGCGGCTGCTGGTTCCGCTGGTACGAGTCGGGCGAGCTGCTCCGCGACGTGTTCGTCACCGCGGAGGACGGGGTGGTCGTCGACCAGGGCGAGCGGCTGCCCGCCGAGCGGCCGTTCTGGCGCGCCGTCGACGCCGGCGCCCCGGACGTGCCGCTCCCGTTCGACCCCGAGGAGTTCGGGCTCGCCCTCGCCGAGGCCTACATGTTCGGCCGCGGCATCGCCGACCGGGGCAAGGACGGCTTCCTGCCCCTGGAACTCCCGGTCCGCCGCTTCCGGCACGCCTGACCTAGGCGCGGGGGCGGGGGCGCTGCGGGGGCGCTGGGAAGATCAGCCAGGTCGTGCGCCGTTGTAAGGAACGTCTAGGGTTGAGACGACTCCTGTTCCCCGGAAGGTTTCCACGTGACTGCTGTGCCCACGATCGGTGTCCTCGCCCTGCAGGGCGACGTGCGCGAGCACGCGCGCGCGTTGGAGGCGGCCGGGGTGCGCGCCCTGAAGGTGCGCCGCCCCGACGAACTGGAACAGGTCGACGGGCTGGTGCTGCCCGGCGGGGAGTCCACCACCATGTGGCGGCTGGCGCGCTCGTTCGAACTGCTCGACCCGCTGCGCAAGCGGATCGAGGCGGGCATGCCCGCCTACGGCTCCTGCGCCGGCATGATCATGCTGGCGGACCGGATCCGCGGCGGCGTCGCGGGCCAGGAGACCGTGGGGGGGATCGACATGACCGTGCGGCGCAACGCGTTCGGCCGGCAGGTCGACTCGTTCGAGGCCGCCGTCCCGCTGACCGGTATGGGTGACACGCCGTACCACGCGGTTTTCATCCGCGCACCCTGGGTGGAGTCCGTCGGCGACGACGTCGAGGTCCTCGGACGCGCGGAGAGCGGCCCGAACGCCGGTAGGATCGTCGCCGTCCGCCAGGGGCGCCTCATGGCGACCGCGTTCCATCCGGAGTTGACAGGCGATTTCCGCGTGCACCACTACTTCGCCGATCTGGTGCGCCGGACGACAGAGGAGGATTGACAGATGTCCGGCCATTCCAAGTGGGCGACGACCAAGCACAAGAAGGCGGCCCTCGACGCCAAGCGGGGCAAGCTCTTCGCCAAGCTGATCAAGAACATCGAGGTGGCGGCCCGCACCGGCGGCGGAGACCCCGACGCGAATCCCACCCTCTACGACGCCATCTACAAGGCGAAGAAGAACTCGGTCCCGAACGACAACATCGAGCGCGCCCGCAAGCGGGGCGCCGGTGAGGAGGCCGGGGGCGCCGAATGGCAGACCATCACCTACGAGGGCTACGCCCCCGGCGGGGTGGCCGTGCTCATCGAGTGCCTGACCGACAACCGCAACCGGGCCGCCTCCGAGGTCCGCGTCGCCCTGACCCGCAACGGCGGCTCCCTCGCCGACCCGGGCTCGGTCTCCTACATGTTCAACCGCAAGGGCGTCGTGATCGTCCCCAAGGCGGGCACCAGCGAGGACGACGTCATGATGGCCGTCCTGGACGCCGGGGCCGAGGAGGTCAACGACCTCGACGAGGAGAACTTCGAGGTCGTGAGCGAGGCCGGCGACCTGGTCGCGGTCCGCTCGGCGCTGGTGGAGGCGGGCATCGACTACGACTCGGCGGAGAGCAAGTTCCTGCCGAGCGTGACCGTCCCGCTCGACGAGGACAACGCCAAGAAGGTGTTCCGGCTCCTCGACGCCCTGGAGGACTCCGACGACGTCCAGGAGGTCTACGCCAACTTCGACGTCAGCGACGAGGTCATGGCCTCCATCGACGCCTGACCCCGCCGCCCCGCGAACGCCGCCGCCGCCCGCCCGGGTGCGGCGGCGTTGCCGTCGGAGCCGTCGCATACGGTCTGGATCATGGAGATTCGCGCTGTCGCCCCCGGCGAGGTGGACGCCGTCCGAGACATCCGGGCCCGCGCCTTCGGGCCGCTGCCCGACGAGGTGTGGGCGCGGCGGTCCCGCCTCGTCCGGCAGGCCGCGGAGGCCGGGCGGCAGTTCGCGGGCTTCGACGGCCGGGCGGTCGTCGCCACGGGAGCCCTGCTCGACATGGCGCAGTGGTGGAACGGGCGTGCGGTCTCCACGGCCGGCGTCAGCGCGATCACGGTCGCGCCTGAGGAGCGCGGGCGGGGGCTCGGCCGCCGCCTGATGACCGACCTGCTGGAGCGGTGCGCCGGCCTCGGCCACCCGCTCGCCATGCTCTATCCGGCCACGACGCGGCTCTACCGGTCGCTGGGCTGGGAGCACGCGGGCGGCTGGCACCACGTCGACCTGTCCACCGAGGCCCTGCGCACGATCGCGGCCGAACGGGTCCCCGTCCGCCGCGCCGGGCCGGGCGACGCCGCCGAGGTGGCCGCCGTGATCGGGCGCGCGCACCGGACGGCGCGCGACTGCGGCCCCGTCGGCTGGCCCGAGGCGAGGTGGCGCGAGCATCTGGACGCCCCGGACGTCTACCACTACCTGGCCGAGGACGGATTCCTCTCCTACCGCTGGGCGGAGGGCAACGCCGGGCTGGAGGTCCTCCGGCTCGTCGCGTCCTCCGAGAGGACGCTGAGGGCGCTGTGGGCCATCGTCGGATCCGGCTCGTCCACGGCCGAGTCGGTGCGGGCCTGCGTCTCGCCCGCGGACCCGGTGCTGTGGCTGCCGCGCGAACGCGAACACGAGGTCGTCCATCGCTCCCAGTGGATGCTGCGGGTCGTCGACGCGCCCGCGGCGATCGCGGCGCGCGGCTACCCGGCCGGGGTCGCCGCCGGCGTCCCGCTGGAGATCGACGACCCGGAGCGTCCGGCGAACTCCGGGCACTGGAGGCTGGAGGTCGCGGACGGGGAGGGCAGGCTGGAGCGCTCCACCGCCGCCGCGGACGCCGTGCGCCTCGGCCCGCGCGGCCTGTCGGCCCTCTACGCCGGGATCCCGGTGACCACGCTCCGCCGCGCGGGCCTGCTCCAGGGCGCGGACGCCGAGGCGCTCACGGCCGTGTTCGCGGCCACGCCGTTCTCGCTGGACTACTTCTGACCGGCGACGCGGATTGGTAGCGTTGGCGGCCGAACAGATGATCGAAGGAGCGGCCGTGCGGGTGATGGGGGTGGACCCCGGGCTCACCCGGTGCGGGGTCGGGGTCGTCGAGGGCGCCCCGGGCAAGCGGCTGCACCTGGTGCACGTGTCGGTCGTGCGGACCGCCCCCGACGAGGACCACGCCCAGCGCCTGCTGGGCATCGAGACGGGGATCGCGGCCCTGATGGACGAACTGCGCCCTGAGGCCGTCGCGGTCGAGCGCGTGTTCTCCCAGCACAACGTCCGGACCGTCATGGGGACGGCCCAGGCCGCGGGCATCGCGATGCTGCTGGCCGCCCGCCGCGGCCTGCCCGTCGCGCTGCACACCCCGAGCGAGGCCAAGGCCGCCGTCACCGGCAACGGCCGCGCCGACAAGGCGCAGGTGACCCGGATGGTGACCCGGTTGCTGGCGCTGGAGGCGGCGCCGAAGCCGGCGGACGCCGCGGACGCGCTCGCCCTGGCCATCTGTCACGTGTGGCGCGGGGGAGCGCAGCGACGGCTCGCGCACGCGCAGCGGTCGCGGATCGAGGAGGCGGCCAGGGCCGAACGGGAACGGCTCGCCGCCCGGAGCAGAGGAGGAAGCGTCCAGTGATCGCCTTCGTCAGCGGCCGGGTGGCCGCCGCGGGCCCCGACGGGGCGGTGATCGACGTGCACGGCGTCGGCCTCTCGGTGCAGTGCACCCCCGCGACGCTGGTCGGCCTGCGGGTCGGCGAGCAGGCCCAGGTGCCGACCTCACTCGTCGTCCGCGAGGACTCCCTCACCCTGTTCGGGTTCGCCGACGACGATGAGCGCACCGTCTTCGAGCTGCTCCAGACCGCCAGCGGCGTCGGACCCCGCCTCGCCCTGGCGATGCTCGCCGTCCACTCGCCGAACGCGCTGCGCCGCGCCGTGTCCACCGAGGACGTGAACGCGCTCACCAAGGTGCCCGGCATCGGCAAGAAGGGCGCCCAGCGCATCGTCCTGGAGCTGCGGGACCGCCTCGGCGGCCCGGTCGGCGACGACGGCGGCGACCTGCGCACGCCCGCCCGCGCCGAGCCGTGGCGCGAGCAGGTCCAGATGGGCCTGGTCAACCTCGGCTGGTCGGCCAAGGACGCCGACGCAGCCGTCGACGCCGTCGCCGCGGACCTCGACGGCGGCGAGACGCCCCCGGTCGCGGCGCTGCTCAGGTCGGCGCTGAAGAAGCTCAGCAAACAATGAGCGGTAGCGAACCGGGGGGTGTGGGGGGTCGCCCCCCACGGAGGGCAGGCCATGAGTGAGAGCGAGTCCGGGGAGGCGTGGGGAGCGGGGATGAGCGGGACCGACGAGAGCGAGCGGCTGGTGTCCGCGGACGCCGACGGGATCGAGGAGCAGCAGATCGAGGCCGCGCTGCGGCCGAAGAAGCTGGACGACTTCGTCGGGCAGGAACGGGTCCGCGAGCAGCTCTCGCTGGTGCTGCACGGCGCGCTGCGGCGCGGCCGGACCCCCGACCACGTGCTGCTGTCCGGCGGGCCGGGTCTCGGCAAGACCACCCTCGCCATGATCATCGCGGCGGAGCTGGGGCAGCCGCTGCGGATCTCCTCGGGGCCCGCGATCGAGCGGGCCGGCGACCTCGCGGCCGTGCTGTCCACCCTCGCCGAGGGCGAGGTGCTGTTCCTGGACGAGATCCACCGGCTGGCGCGGCCCGCCGAGGAGATGCTCTACATGGCGATGGAGGACTTCCGCGTCGACGTCGTCGTGGGCAAGGGCCCGGGCGCGACGGCGATCCCGCTGGACATCGCCCCCTTCACGCTGGTGGGGGCCACCACGCGGGCGGGCATGCTGCCCGGCCCGCTGCGCGACCGGTTCGGGTTCGTCGCGCACATGGACTTCTACGAGCCCGCCGAGCTGGAGGTCATCGTCCGCCGGTCGGCCCGGCTGCTGGGCGTGGAGATCGCCGACGACGCCGCCGCCGAGGTGGCCGGACGCTCGCGCGGCACGCCCCGGATCGCCAACCGGCTGCTGCGCCGCGTCCGCGACTACGCCGAGGTCCGCGCCGACGGGGTGATCACGCGGGAATCGGCCCGCGCGGCCCTGGCGTTGTACGAGGTGGACGAACGGGGCCTTGACCGGCTCGACCGTTCCGTCCTGGAGTCGCTGATGCGCAAGTTCGGCGGCGGGCCGGTGGGCCTGTCGACGCTCGCCGTGTCGGTGGGGGAGGAGCCCGAGACCGTCGAGGTCGTCGCGGAGCCGTTCCTCGTCCGGCAGGGCCTGCTCGCCAGGACGCCGCGCGGACGGGTCGCCACGGCTGCCGCGTGGGCGCACCTCGGGCTTCCCCAACCGCCGACCGCGCCGATGGCGGGCACCCTGTTCGACCTGGACGGGAACGCCGACGGAGCGGAATAGTGATCATCTGGTAACGGGTTGGGAACTTCCCGGCGACGCCGATCGTCGCCTCGTTGCCGGGGTCTCGCGTACTCTCTAGACTCCGGGACTTGGTTCACCGTCTCCAGCCGGCGGTCCCGTTGCACGTGACCGGTCTGGTCACAGGCTGGGCAATCGACATCGGAAGGATGCCCCAGTAATGGGCAGCGACATGATTCTCGCGGCGAACAACGGCGGTAGCGGGGCCTTCAACCTGCTCCTGCTCCTCGCCGTGCCACTGGTCTTCTACTTCCTGCTCATCCGGCCGCAGAGCAGGCGCCGCAAAGAGCAGATGCAGATGCAGAACGCCATGGAACCGGGCGCCCGCGTCCTGACGACCAGCGGTATCCGCGCGACCGTCGTGTCGGTGGACGACGACGGTGTCGTGCTGGAGATCGCCGACGGCGTCGAGGTCCGGTTCGTCAAGCAGGCGATCATGCAGGTCCTCAAGGACGACGACCCCGAGGAGCTCGACGACGAGCACGACGAGGCCGTCGAGGACGCCGAGGACGAGGACGGCGACCGCGTCGACCTGTCCAAGGACGGAGCCGAGGTCGACCTGTCCAAGGACGGCGAGGCCGCGGCCAGCGCGGACGAGGACGGCGAGCCCGAGTCCAAGCCGAAGGGGAAGGCGAAGGTCGAGGCGGGCGACAAGCCCGCCTGACCCCCTCTCAGGCGACGATACGACGGGAAGTACGACGACAAGTGGCTCCGCCCAAGAATGCTCCCAAGCCGGGGCGCACGCTCCTCGCGCTCTTCGCGGTCATGGTGGTCCTGGCAGGTCTGGCGGTCTGGCAGGGGCAGACGAAGCCCAAGCTGGGCCTCGACCTCGCCGGCGGGACGACCGTGACCCTCACGGCCAAGACCCCGAACGGCAAGAACCCCCCGGCCGACCAGATGAACCAGGCCGTCAAGATCATGACGAAGCGCGTCAACGGTCTGGGGGTGTCCGACGCCGAGGTCGCCAAGCAGGGCAGCAACAACATCGTGGTGAACGTCCCCGGTGAGGGGCAGGGCCGCGTCGTCAACCTGATCGGGACGACGGCGAAGCTGCAGTTCCGCCAGGTGTTCGCGGTGGCCGACGGGCGGCCCGCGAACGGGGCGGCGCCCGCCCCGTCCCCCAGCCCGTCGTCGAAGGGGAAGGACGGGGGCAAGAGCCCCTCGCCTTCCGCGTCGGCCTCCCCGTCCGGGAGCGCGTCGCCGTCGACGTCGGCGACCCCGCGCGGCCGGGCGCTGTCGGGGGCGCTGGCGGCCCCGACGCCGAAGCCGTCCGGGTCCGCCGCGGCGTCCCCGGCTCCGTCGGCGTCGTCGCCCCTGGGCCAGCCGTCCGGGCAGCCCAGCGCGCCCGCGCAGGACTACCCGGGCGTCACCGACAAGGCCGTGATCAGCCAGTTCGAGGCGCTCAACTGCTACGGCGACGACCGGCGGGCCCCGGGGTCCAACGACCCGAACCGCAAGTTCGTCGCCGCCTGTGACCAGGACGCGGAGAAGGGCCAGGTCACCAAGTACATCCTCGGCCCCGTCCAGGTCCTGGGCGAGAACGTCTCCTCGGCGAGCGCGATGCCGCCGAACGCCCAGCAGGGCCAGGCCAGCTGGTCGGTCTCGCTGAAGTTCGACGGCAAGGGCGCCCGCGAGTTCGGCGCGGTCACCACCGCCGCCTCCCAGGCCTACCAGCAGAACCCGTCCTCGCCGCAGGCGCAGGTCGCGATCGTGCTGGACGGCCAGGTCGTCTCCGCGCCCAGCATCCGCGAGGGCCCCATCACCGGCGGCACCGCCAGCATCGACGGGCCGCCCGACAGCTTCAACCAGCAGTACGCCACCGACCTCGCCAACGTGCTCAAGTACGGGGCGCTGCCGCTGGAGTTCAAGCAGAGCTCCATCGACGAGGTGTCGTCCACGCTGGGCTCCGACCAGCTGACCGGCGGACTGATCGCCGGCGCGATCGGGCTCGGCCTGGTGGTGCTCTACTGCCTGTTCTACTACCGGGGCCTCGGCCTCGTGGCGGTGTCCAGCCTGGTCGTGGCGTCGGCCATCACCTACGAGGCGGTGGTGATCCTCGGTGAGGGGATGGGCTTCCGGCTCTCGCTGCCGCACATCATCGGTTTGATCGTGTCCATCGGCATCACCGCCGACTCGTTCATCGTCTACTTCGAGCGGCTGAGGGACGAGCTGCGGGCCGGGCGCAGGCTGCGCTCGTCGATCGAGAACGCCTGGAAGCGGGCACGGCGCACCATCCTCGTGGCCGACGCCGTGACCTTCCTCGCGGCGCTCGTGCTGTACTTCCTCGCGGTCGGCGGGGTGGCCGGGTTCGCGTTCGCGATGGGCCTCACGACGCTCATCGACGTCATCGTGGTGTTCTTCTTCACCAAGCCGATGGTCGCGCTGCTGGCGCGCACCAGCTTCTTCGGCCGCGGGCATCCGATGTCCGGCCTCGACCCGAGGCGCCTGCACAAGGCGCAGGACACCGCCCCAGCCGCCCGCACGACGAGCCAGGAGGCCTGAGCATGGGAACGCGTGCGGCCATCTCCCGGATCTACCGGGGCGAGATCAGCGCCGACATCGTCGGCCGGCCGAAGATCTGGTACACGATCTCCGGGCTGCTGCTGGCGCTGTCGATCGCGGGCCTGCTGGTGCAGGGACTCAACTTCGGCGTCGAGTTCAAGGGCGGCTCCGTCTTCACCTTCAAGGCGCCGAGCGCCTCGATCGAGCAGGTGCGCGGCGCCGTCGCCGACGGCGGCCCGCACCAGGTGATCGTGCAGAAGGCGGGCGGCGACTGGCGGGTCACGACCGAGAGCCTGTCCTCGAGCGAGGTCACCGCGGTCAAGACCAGCGTCGCCAAGGAGCTGACCGTCCCCGCCGACAAGGTCAGCACCCAGGTCGTCGGCGCCTCGTGGGGCGGTGAGATCCAGAAGAAGGCGTGGCAGGCGCTGCTCGTCTTCATGATCTTGATCATCGCCTACCTGTCGGTGGCGTTCGAGTGGCGGATGGCCGTGGCCGCGGTGGTCGCGCTCGTCCACGACCTCGTGATCACCGCCGGCATCTACGCCTGGTCGGGCTTCGAGGTCACCCCGGCCACGCTGCTCGGCTTCCTGACGATCCTCGGCTACTCGCTGTACGACGCCGTCGTCGTCTTCGACATGATCAAGGAGGTCACCAAGCCGCTCGGGCCGACCTCCAAGATCACCTACAGCGAGGCCGCCAACCAGGCGCTCAGCAGCACCCTGGTGCGCTCGCTGAACACCTCGCTGGTGGCGATCCTGCCCGTCGGCGCGATCCTGTTCATCGGCACGACCCTGTTCGGCGCGGGCACGCTGAAGGACCTGTCGCTCGCCCTGTTCGTCGGCATGATCGTCGGTACGTACTCCTCGATCTGCGTGGCGACGCCGCTGCTGGTCCAGTTCAAGGAGCGCGAGCCGAAGTACAAGCAGCTCCGGGAGAACATCGCCCGGCGCGAGCAGAGCGCCAGGCGGACGTCGAAGGCGAAGGTCAAGGCCGGCGCCGGGGCCTCCGCCGACACCGCGGAGGACGACCCGGCGGACGACCCGGAGGACGAGGGCGATCGTCCCGCCACCGACGTCCGCAGCGCGGTGACCGTGCGCAAGGTCGTGCAGACGGGGTCGCGGCAGCAGCCGAAGCGAGGGTCGCGGCAGCAGCGCCGCGGCGGCAAGTAGGCGGGGAACGTGGGAGTGGACCTCAACAAGCTGATCCAGGAGCGGATCCGCGACGTCGCCGACTATCCCAAGCAGGGGGTGATGTTCAAGGACATCACCCCGCTGCTGGCCGACCACGTGGCGTTCGCCGGAGTGGTGGACGCCGTCGTCAACCACCACGGCCGCGGCACCATCGACAAGATCGTCGGAATCGAGGCCCGCGGGTTCATCCTCGCCGCGCCCGTCGCCTACCACTTCGGCGCGGGCTTCGTCCCGGTGCGCAAGAAGGGGAAACTGCCCTCGGCGACGGACGCGGAGACCTATGATCTCGAGTACGGGAGCGAGACGATCGAGATCCATCTCGACGCCTTCGAACCCGGCGACCGGGTGCTGATCGTCGATGACGTCCTGGCGACCGGGGGGACGGCCAGGGCCGCCGCCGAGCTGGTCCGGCGGGGCGGCGGCGAGGTCGTCGGACTTTCGGTCCTCCTCGAGCTGTCGTTCCTGAACGGACGCGACAAGCTGGGGAATCTGGACGTTCATTCCCTGGTTACGGTCTAGTACGAAATAGGCGCCGGATACACTGACCCCATCAGGGTCCGGTGGGGACGGGCGCGACCCTCGGCACGCGAGTGCGGCGCCCGGATGGACTAGGGAGGCTGGGTGCCAGGTGAGGTGGTATCGACCGACGCGGTGAACGCCGCCGCCGAGGAACGGCGCGCGCCGCCACCGCCCGACGTCCGGCCGCCCGAGCCCGACGACTCCGCCGCGCGGACGTCCAAGCCCCCCGCGCAGACGTCCGACTCCGCTACGCAGACGTCCAAGCCCGCCGCGCAGACGTCCGAGTCCGCCGCCCCGCCCGCCCAGCCATCGAGATCCGATGTTCCCCCAGCCAAAGGCCCAGGCGCCGCCCCGGACGCCGACGACGCGTCCGGGTCCGCCGTCCCGTCCAGGCCCACGCCGGCCACGATCCCGCCGTCCGCCGCCCGGGTGCGCCGCAGGCTCGCCAGGTTGGGCGCCCAGCGCGGCCCCGCTATGAACCCGGTACTCGAACCTCTGATCAAGACGGTCCGCAACACGCACCCGAAGGCGGACCTCCGGCTCATCGAGCGCGCCTACGACGTGGCCGCGCACTACCACCGCCACCAGAAGCGCAAGAGCGGCGACCCCTACATCACGCACCCGCTGGCGGTCGCCACCATCCTCGCCGAGCTCGGCATGAACACCGAGACGCTCTGCGCGGCGCTGCTGCACGACACCGTCGAGGACACCCCCTACACCCTCGACCAGCTGAGCGCCGAGTTCGGCGACGAGATCGCCGCCCTGGTCGACGGCGTCACCAAGCTCGACAAGGTCAAGTACGGGGAGGCCGCGGAGGCCGAGACCGTCCGCAAGATGGTCGTGGCGATGTCCCGCGACATCCGCGTCCTGGTGATCAAGCTCGGCGACCGGCTGCACAACATGCGCACGCTGCGCTACATGCCGCGGCACAAGCAGGAGAAGAAGGCCCGCGAGACCCTGGAGGTCTTCGCGCCGCTCGCGCACCGCCTCGGGATGAACACGCTGAAGTGGGAGCTGGAGGACCTCGCGTTCGCCACGCTGTACCCCAAGCGGTTCGACGAGATCGCCCGCCTGGTGTCCGAGCGCGCCCCGCGCCGCGACGTCTACCTCCAGGAAGTGATCGAGAACGTCTCCACCGACCTGCGCGAGGCCCGGATCAAGGCCACCGTGACGGGCCGGCCGAAGCACTACTACTCGATCTACCAGAAGATGATCGCGCGGGACGTCAGCTTCGACGACATCTACGACCTGGTCGGCATCCGCGTCCTCGTCGACAGCGTCCGCGACTGTTACGCCGCCCTCGGCTCGATCCACGCGCGGTGGAACCCGGTCCCCGGCCGGTTCAAGGACTACATCGCGATGCCGAAGTTCAACATGTACCAGTCGCTGCACACGACGGTGATCGGCCCCGAGGGCAAGCCCGTCGAACTGCAGATCCGCACCTGGGGCATGCACCGCCGCGCCGAGTACGGCGTCGCCGCGCACTGGAAGTACAAGGAGGAGACGGTCGGCGGCCGCAAGGCCGGTGACATGCAGTGGCTCCGCCAGCTCCTCGACTGGCAGAAGGAGACCGCCGACCCGGCCGAGTTCCTGGAGTCGCTCCGCTTCGACCTGTCGGTCTCCGAGGTGTTCGTGTTCACCCCGAAGGGCGACGTGATCGCGCTGCCGCAGGGCGCGACCCCCGTCGACTTCGCGTACGCGATCCACACCGAGGTCGGGCACCGATGTATCGGCGCCCGCGTCAACGGCCGCCTCGTCCCCCTCGAATCGACCCTCGACAACGGCGACACCGTCGAGGTCTTCACCTCCAAGTCGCCCGACGCGGGCCCGAGCCGCGACTGGCTCGGCTTCGTCAAGAGCGCCCGCGCCCGCAACAAGATCAAGCACTGGTTCTCCAAGGAGCGCCGCGACACCGCGATCGAGTCCGGCAAGGACGCCATCGCCCGCGCGATGCGCAAGCAGAACATGCCGCTGCAGCGGATGATGTCCGGGGAGGCCCTCCTCGCTCTCGCCCGCGACATGCGCTACCCGGACGTGTCGTCCCTGTACGCGGCCGTCGGCGAGAGCCAGGTCTCGGCGCAGCACGTCGTCCAGCGCCTCGTGGACGCGCTCGGCGGCGTCGAGAGCGCCGAGGAGGACCTCGCCGAGATCGCGCTGCCGACGCGCCGCAAGCGCACCCGCCCGGCGGGCGACCCGGGCGTCGTCGTCGCCGACGACCCGGACGTGTGGGTCCGGCTGTCGCGCTGCTGCACTCCCGTCCCCGGCGACGACATCGTCGGCTTCGTGACCCGCGGCCACGGCGTCTCGGTCCACCGCGCCGACTGCGCCAACGTCGAGAGCCTGAAGTCGCAGCCGGACCGCCTGATCGACGTCAAGTGGTCCCCGGGCGAGGACTCGGTGTTCCTCGTCGCGATCCAGGTGGAGGCCCTCGACCGCCCGCGGCTGCTGTCGGACGTGACCCGGGTCCTGTCCGACCAGCACGTCAACATCCTGTCGGCGTCGGTCACCACGACCCGCGACCGTGTCGCCGTCAGCCGCTTCACGTTCGAGATGGGCGACCCGAAGCACCTCGGCCACGTCCTGAAGGCCGTCCGCTCCATCGACGGCGTCTACGACGTCTACCGGGTGACCAGCGGCGCCCCTCGCTAGGAGCGCCGGGAGCAGAGAAAGGGGGCGGTCGCATCGCTGCGGCCGCCCCTTCTTCGTCGAGGTCAGTTCTCGGCGGGTTCGTCCTCGGGGATGACGTCGACGCCCGCCTCGGCGCGCTGCTCCGGGGTGATGGGGGTGGGCGCCGCGGTCAGGGGGTCGTGGCCGGACGCGGCCTTCGGGAAGGCGATCACGTCGCGGATGGACTCCTGGCGGGCGAGGAGCATGACCACCCGGTCCCAGCCGAACGCGATGCCGCCGTGCGGGGGCGGGCCGAACTTGAACGCCTCCAGCAGGAAGCCGAACTTGGACTCCGCCTCCTGCTTGGAGAGGCCCAGCACGTCGAAGACGCGCTGCTGCATCTCGGCGCGGTGGATACGGATGGAGCCGCCGCCGATCTCGTTGCCGTTCAGGACTAGGTCGTAGGCGTCGGCGAGGGCCGGGCCCGGGTCGTCCTGGAAGGTGTCGGCGAACTCGGGCTTGGGCGCGGTGAACGGGTGGTGCACCGACGTCCAGCCGATCTGCTCGCCCTTGTCGTCCTCGACCGGCTCGAAGATCGGCGCGTCCACGACCCAGACGAACTCCCAGGCGGACTCGTCGATCAGGCCGCGGCGGCGGCCGATCTCCAGGCGCGCGGCGCCGAGGAGCTCCTGGGTGGAGTGCCGCTTGCCGGCCCCGAAGAAGACCGCGTCGCCGGGGGAGGCGCCGGTCTTGGCGGCGAGGCCCTCCTTCTCGGCGTCGGAGAGGTTCTTGGCGACCGGGCCGCCGAGGGTGCCGTCCTCCTGGACGAGCACGTAGGCGAGGCCGCGTGCGCCGCGCGCCTTCGCCCAGTCCTGCCAGCCGTCCAGCTCCTTGCGGGTCTGGGACGCGCCGCCCGGCATGACGACCGCGCCGACGTACGGGGCCTGGAACACGCGGAACGACGTGCCGGCGAAGTACTCGGTCATGTCGGTCAGCTCGTTGCCGAACCGCAGGTCGGGCTTGTCGGAGCCGTAGCGGGCCATCGCGTCGGCGTAGGTGATGTGGGGGATCGGGCGGGGGATCTCGTACCCGGCGATCTCCTTCCACAGGCGCGCCACGAGGTCCTCGCCGACCTTGAGGACGTCGTCCTGCTCGGCGAACGACATCTCGATGTCGATCTGGGTGAACTCGGGCTGCCGGTCGGCGCGGAAGTCCTCGTCGCGGTAGCAGCGGGCGATCTGGTAGTAGCGTTCGAGGCCGCCGACCATGAGGAGCTGCTTGAACAGCTGCGGCGACTGCGGGAGCGCGTACCAGTGGCCCGGCTGGAGCCGGACGGGGACGAGGAAGTCGCGGGCGCCCTCCGGCGTTGACCGGGTGAGGGTGGGCGTCTCGACGTTCACGAAGCCGTGCTCGCGCATCACCTCGTGCGCCAGGAACGAGGCCTCCGAGCGGACCTTCATCGCCCGCGCGACGCTCTCGCGCCGCAGGTCGAGGTAGCGGTACTTGAGGCGGATCTCCTCGTTGACGTTGACGTCGCCCTCGATGGGGAACGGCAGCGGCGCCGCGTCCGACAGCACCTCGATGTCTGCGGCGGCGACCTCGACCTCGCCGGTGGGCAGGTCGGGGTTCTCGTTGCCCTCCGGCCGCACGCGGACCTCGCCGACGACCTTGACGCAGTACTCGGCGCGCAGGTCGTGCGCGGTGTCCTCCTCGCGGAAGACGACCTGCGCGGTGCCGGAGGCGTCGCGCAGGTCGATGAACGTGACGCCGCCGTGGTCGCGGCGGCGGCCGACCCAGCCGGCCAGCGTTACCTGCTGCCCGGCGTGCTCCTTGCGGAGCGTCCCCGCCTCGTGGGTGCGGATCATTTGGAGAGCCTTTCCTTCAACGTCGTGGTGAGGTCGGTGAGCGGGACGGCGGTCTGCTCGCCCTCGGCCAGGTCCTTGACCTGGGCGACGCCGTCCGCGATATCTCGCTCCCCGAGGATCACGGCGTACCGGGCGCCCGAGCGGTCCGCGTCCTTCATGGCGCCCTTCAGCTTCTTGCCGCCGAACGCCATGTCGGCGGCGATCCCGGCGCGGCGCAGCTCGGCGACGAGCGCGAACACGCGCCGCTCGGCGGCGTCTCCGAGCGCCACGCCGAACGCCTCGCAGCGGGGCTTCGCGGCGAACGCGGGGCCCTCCGCGTCCGACGACTCGGCCTCCAGCGCGAGGATCGTGCGGTCCAGGCCGAGGCCGAACCCGATGCCGGGCAGGGGCGGGCCGCCGATGTCCTCCGACAGCCCGTCGTAGCGGCCGCCGCCGCCGATGCCGGACTGTGCGCCGAGCAGAGGATGGTCGAACTCGTAGGTGGTGCGGGTGTAGTAGTCCAGCCCGCGGACGAGGGTGGGCGTGTCCTCCCACGCGATGCCGAGGTCGGCGAGCAGTTCCCGGACGCGGTCGTGGTGCGCCTTGCACGCCGGGCACAGGTGGTCGGCCATCAGCGGGGCGCCCGTGAGCTGCTCGCGCACCTTGGGGCGCTTGTCGTCCAGCACCCGCAGCGGGTTGATCTCGACGCGGGCGCGAGTGTCCTCGTCCAGGTCGAGGCCGCGCAGGAAGTCCTGCAGCAGGGCCCGGTAGGCGGGGCGGCACTCCTTGCAGCCGAGCGAGTTCAGCAGCAGCCGCACCCGGGTCAGGCCGAGGGACCGGTACCAGTTCCACGCGATCGCGATCGTCTCGGCGTCGACCTGCGGGTCCTCGCTGCCGATCGCCTCCAGGTCGAGCTGGTAGAACTGCCGGTAGCGGCCCTGCTGGGGGCGCTCGGCGCGGAACGCGGCCCCGGTCGTCCACACCTTCACCGGCAGCGAGCCCTTGTGGAGGTTGTTCTCCAGGACGGAGCGCAGCACCGACGCGGTGAACTCGGGGCGCAGCGTCAGCGACCGGCCGCCCCTGTCCTCGAAGGTGTACATCTCCTTGGACACCACGTCGGTGGACTCGCCGACGCCGCGCCGGAACAGGTTCGTGTCCTCGAACACCGCCAGTTCCAGGTAGCCGTAGCCGGCCAGCCTCGCCTGCTCGGCGAAGGCCTCCCGGATGGCGTAGAAGAGGTCCGCCCGCGGCGGCACGTATTCGCTGACCCCCTTGGGGGCCCGGAAGCTCGAACTCATGATCTTTTAGGTCAGAATCCCTTGTCAGGTCCGTCCGCGGGGACCGCCCGGTTCCCCAGGGGGGACGACCCCCCTGGACCCCCCGGCGAAAGCTCGCTCAGGAACGGATTGGTCGCGCGCTCGCGGCCGATTGTGGTCTGGTCGCCGTGCCCGGGCAGGACGGCCGTCTCGTCGGGCATGGTGAGGCACACCCGGGACAGGCTGGCGAGGATCTGCTCGTACGACCCGCCCGGCAGGTCGGTGCGCCCGATGGAGCCGGCGAACAGCAGGTCCCCGGTGAACATCACGTCCGGGACCTCCTGCGTCTTCGGCGTACGGAACGTCACCGACCCGGGCGTATGGCCCGGTGCGTGGTCGACGGTGAAGCTCATCCCCGCCAGCTCCAGCACCGCCCCGTCGGCCAGTTCGCGCACGTCGTCGGGCTCGGAGAGCTCCAGGCCGCCGAACAGCTGCTGCCCGGGGCCCAGCGACAGGCCCTTGGCGGGGTCGGTCAGCAGGTCGCGGTCGTCGGGATGGACGTAGGCCGGGACGTCCTTGGCGCCGCAGACCGGGGCCACCGACCAGACGTGGTCGAGATGGCCGTGCGTCAGCAGCACCGCGACCGGCTTCAGCCGATGCTCGCGCAGGATCCCCTCGATCCCGGCCTCGGCGTCCTGGCCGGGGTCGATGATCACGCACTCCTCACCCGCGGCGGGCGCCACGACGTAGCAGTTCGCGGCGAACGATCCAGCGGGGAACCCGGCGACGAGCACGGTCGTCCTTCCTTAGAACCATCCCTGTGGGCGTGTTCGAGGGTACCGGCGCGGCCATGGCCACCGCGAACGAGATAGGGCGGCCGACGTGTCGCGGGCCCGACCCGCCGGGGCGCGGGCGGGCGGGAGGCGCTCCCTGAACGCGGAGGCGCTTTTACTGCCGGGTACCGCTACTATGCGCTGCACGTTCACCTGATCACACCGGAGAGGCGAGGCACGTGGCGGCGAAGGACCGCAAGAAGCAGCTCGCGCGGCAGCGCTACGAGCGCCAGCAGCAGCGGCAGGCGCAGGAGGCGGCGCGGGCGCGCCGACTCAAGATCATCACCGCCGCGGCGGTGGTGGCGGTCATCGTGGTGGGCGGCGCCGCGTTCATGGTGCTCAGCAAGGACGACAAGTCCACGGCGGCGGGGCCCAAGTGCACCTACAAGGCGGCCAAGCAGGACGGCGCGCCCCAGGGCATCGGCACCCCTCCGGGCAAGCCCGCCTACTCGGACGTCGTGCAGACGACGATGAAGACCAACCAGGGCGACGTGGAGATGCAGCTGTACGGCAGCAAGGCGCCGTGCACGGTGAACTCGTTCGCGTACCTGGCGCAGAAGAACTTCTTCGACAAGACCACGTGCCACCGTATGACGAGCGGCGGCCTGAACGTCCTGCAGTGCGGCGACCCGACCGCGAAGGGCACCGGCGGGCCGGGCTACCAGTTCGCCAACGAGAACACCGAGGGCGCCACGTACACCGAGGGCACGCTCGCCATGGCGCACAGCAGCCTGCCGGACTCCAACGGCAGCCAGTTCTTCATGGTCTACAAGGACTCGCAGCTCCCGCCGGACTACACGGTCTTCGGAAAGATCACCAAGGGGCTGGACGTGCTGAAGAAGATCGCCGCCGCGGGCTCGGACCCGAAGGGCGACGGCGCGCCCAAGAAGAAGGTAGAGATCCAGGACGTCACGATCGCCGGGAAATAGGCGAACGGGATACTAAGGTGTGGAGGGTCCGGCCGCCGTGAGCGCGTCCGGACCCGCGATTCAGGAGGCAAGGGTGTCCAGCGCGACCGATCCCTGGGGCCGGGTGGACGAGGACGGCACCGTCTATGTCAAGACGGCCGACGGCGAGCGGGTCGTCGGGTCCTGGCAGGCCGGCGCGCCCGAAGAGGCCCTGGCCTACTTCAAGCGCAAGTACGACGCTCTGGTCACCGAGATCGGCCTGCTGGAGCAGCGGGTCCGCACCACCGACCTGCAGCCGGCCCAGGCCCAGCAGAGCATCGACCGGCTCCGCGAGGCCGTCGCCGAGGCGCACGCCGTCGGCGACCTCGACGCCCTCCTGCGCCGCCTCGACGGCCTGTCCGAGCAGGTCGGGCGGCGCCGCGAGGAGGTCAAGGCCCAGCGCGAGCAGCACCGGCACGAGGCGCGCGAGGTCAAGGAGCGCATCGTCGCCGAGGCCGAGCGGATCGCGGTCGAGGAGACGCACTGGAAGAACGGCGGCGAGCGCCTGCGCCAGCTGGTCGAGGAGTGGAAGGCCGCCGACCGCATCGACCGGCCCACCGAGACCGCGCTGTGGAAGCGGCTGTCGTCCGCGCGCAACGCCTTCACCAAGCGCCGCAAGGCCTACTTCGCGACCCTCGACGACCAGCGCGAGGAGGCCCGGCGGGACAAGGAGCGCCTGGTCGCCGAGGCCGAGGCGATGTCGGGTTCCACCGACTGGGGCGAGACGGCCGCCGCGTACCGCGACCTGATGCGCCGCTGGAAGCTGGCCGGGCGCGCCTCGCGGGACGTCGAGGAGGACCTGTGGGCCCGCTTCAAGGGCGCCCAGGACACCTTCTTCCAGGCCCGCAGCGCCGCGTTCGCCGAGCGCGACGCCGAGTTCCGCGAGCACGCCGAGGAGAAGGAGAAGATCCTCGCCGAGGCGGAGCGGCTGCTCCCGGTGCGCGACGTCCGGCAGGCCCGGCAGGCACTGCGCGCGATCCAGGAGCGCTGGGAGGCCGCCGGGATGGTGCCGCGCGACCAGCGCGACCGGCTGGAGGGGCGGCTCCGCAAGATCGAGGAGGCCGTCCGCTCCGCCGAGGAGAACGAGTGGCGCCGCACCAACCCCGAGGCCCGCGCCCGCGCCGAGGCCACCGTCAACCAGCTGCGCAGCTCCATCGAGCAGCTGGAGAAGCGGCTCGGCAAGGCCCGCGAGGCCGGCCGCGCGAAGGACGTCAAGGAGGCCGAGGAGGCCCTCAGCGCCCGCCGCGCCTGGCTGGAAGAGGCCGAGCGCACCCTCGCCGAGTTCTCCTGACCTCCGAGCCGTCCTCTCCGCCGCTGGGCCGCTCTCCCGCTCTCTAGGCCGTGCGCCCCAGGAAGGCGAGCATGCGCGTCTGCTCGTCCGCGCCTCGCGGGGCGGGCAGGGGCGGGGCCAGGTGGCCCTCGGCCCGGAGCGAGGCGGCGACCACCTGGGCGGTGGCGAACGCGTGGTGGACGAGGTCGGGGTCCAGGCGGGCCGGCTGGCCCGTCGCCCGCGCCAGGTCCCAGGCGTGCACCAGCGGCTCCAGGATGTACCCCTCCAGGAAGTCGCCCAGGGGCAGCTCGCCCAGCCCGCCGAACGGGATGGGACGGTCCAGCGCGTCCGGGGTGAGGGACGCCGCGCACTCCTTGCGGGCGGCCCGCCAGCTCATCAGGACGTCGCCCGGGACGAAGCGCGCCGGGCCGGAGTTGACGTCCGGCTCGGGCTCTCCCGTGGCAAGCGCCCGGACCAGGAACTGGCCGCCGGTCACGTGCCCGGCGACGTCCCGGGCGGTCCACCCCGCGCAGGGCGACGGCGCGTCCCACCCGTCGCGGGGGACGCCGGCCACCAGGCCCTCGAAGAGGTCGAGGGCCCGGTGGTAGCCGCTGAGGTTGTGAGCCATGGTGGTCAGTGACCCGCGATCCGACGGCGCTGTCAAGCGCTATGGCGAAGCCGGCGGTCGCCCGATCACACGGCGGCGGCCCCGCGCTGCCGGAGCATCGCGTTCATCTGCGTGATCTCCGCCTGCTGCCCTTCGACCATCGTGCGGGCCAGCCGCCGCACCCTCTCGTGCCCGGTGCGCTCCAGCACCGCCCGCGCCATCCCGACGCCGCCGCGATGGTGGGCGATCATCAGTTGCAGGAACAGCACCTCGGCGGCCCGGCCGGAGGCCTTCTCCAGGTCGGCGAGCCGGCCGCGCGGCGCCATGCCCGGCATCGCGGCCGCGCCGCCGCCGTGGCGGCCGCCGTGACCGGACATCCAGCGCATGCGGCCGGACGGATCGGTCTTCGGCAGGTCCCACTCGTCCAGCCAGGCCGTCATCATGCCGATCTGGGCGGACTGGGTGTTGATGATGTCGTAGGCCAGCAGCCGCGTCTCGGGATCGTCCGTGCGGTCCCTGACGATGAACGACATCTGCACCGCCTGGGCGTGGTGAGCGCTCATGTCGCGGGCGAACCCGGCCTCGGGACCGTCCGTGCCGGGCCGTTCCGAGCGGGAGACGGCGAGCGCGACCAGGACGGCGCCGGCGAGCAGCACCAGGACCGCGAGGACGACGGTGGCGCGCCGCCCCCGCGGCGCCGCGGGGGCGGTGCTCACGGGGTGTCCTTGCCGCCGGAGCAGGCCGCGCCCGGCTCGGGGGTCTGCGGCCCCTTCACGAAGGACCGCAGGAACCGGTCCACGCGCGGGTCGTCGGCCTTCTGGACCCGGACCTGCCGGCCCCAGGCGGTGAGCGTGATGGGCGAGCCCTGGGCCGGGTAGGGGCTGAGCATCGTGTAGTCGGTGGCGCCGACCTTGCCCTTGAGCGCTTCGAGCTGGTCCGCGGCGAGGCCGGGGCGGTAGGTGACCCAGACGGCGCCGTGCTCCAGCGAGTGGACGGCGTGCTCGTTCCGCAGCGGCGCGCCGTAGACGCGGCCGTCGCAGTTCTGCCAGACGGGGTTGTGGTCGCCGCCCATCGGCGGATCGGTGTCGTACTTGACGGCGCCGCCGACGTGGCCGCGGCCGAGGCCGTCCTTCGTCACCAGGCCGGGCAGGGACTCGTCGGCGGACGACCTGGTCTGCATGAACGCGAAGCCGATGGCGACGACCGCCACCAGGCCGATCACGGTGAAGAACGCGATGCCTCCCCACGGGACCTCGCGCTGGGTCAGCGCGTTCTTGGGAGGGCTCTTCCTGGCGCTGTTCTTCGTGGCGCCGTTCTTCGTGGCGGTGTTGCCGCGCGCGTTCTTGTTGCGGGCGCTCTTGGACATGCGGGTGTCCTCTCAGGGGTGCTGTAGGTCGGTACGGACAGGAGGCGGCGCCGCATCGGCAGAAGGGCGATGCGGGCGCGCGAAACGGCCGTGGGGCCGGTCCGTCTACAGCCGGAGAACCTGGAGGGAGGGCGAGAACGCGAGGACGAGCCCGGCGCCGGACGGCGGGGAGAGCGTCCAGCCGAAACGGGCGGGCAGGCGGGAGAGGGGCCTGCGCAGGCCGGCGGCCAGGGCCAGCAGGACGAGGGTGAACAGGACGGCCAGGCACAGGCACGCGTTCATGGGAACGTGAGCCGGAGCCTTCACCGGAGAGAGGGACGCAGCGCCCTGCGCAGGGCTGTGAGAGCCCTGGAGCGCCGATGCCCCGGCACCCGCGTCACCGTGGCCCGTGAGGGCCCAGGGGGCGCCGACGGGAACGCTCACGGCGTGCTGGGTGCAGATCCGCGGCGGCGGCGCGTGGCCCAGCCCGTAGCTGAACACCAGGCCGCCCACGACGAACAGCGCCACGAGCAGACCTGCCGGCCCGTGGCGCGGTCGTGGGGCCGTAGCGGACACCGTCACTCTCCTGATCGCGCCTTCCGGGCTGTTCCAACGCCGCGGCCGCCGTCCGGGTTCCCGCCCGCCGTGCTCCCGCGCGGCCCCCCGCCGCGGACGTCCGGGACCGTCCGAGCCGCGAGATAGTGTCGGAGCGTGACCAGCAGGACGGAATCGGGCGAGCCGGAGGGCCTCTTCGACGCTCCGGAGCGGGACGGGGGCGACGCGGTCCCGGCGGACGCGCGGTCGGAGCCGCCGGCGGCGCCCGCCCGGGGCGGCGCGGAGCAGCCGCTCGCCGTCCGCATGCGCCCCCGCTCCCTGGACGAGGTCGTCGGGCAGGGCCACCTGCTCGGCGCCGGCACGCCGATCAGGCAGCTCGTCGACCGGGACGTGCCGATGTCGCTCGTGCTGTGGGGCCCGCCGGGAACCGGCAAGACGACCCTGGCCACCGTCGTCAGCCATGTCACCTCCCGCCGCTTCGTGGAGATCTCCGCGGTCAGCGACGGCGTCAAGCGCGTCCGCGCCGAGATCGACCTGGCGCGCCGGGAGCTCGGCATGACGGGGCGCCAGACGGTCCTGTTCGTCGACGAGGTGCATCGCTTCAACAAGGCCCAGCAGGACGCCCTGCTGCCCGCGGTGGAGAACCGCTGGGTGTCCTTCATCGGCGCCACCACCGAGAACCCGTTCTTCTCCGTCATCAGCCCGCTGCTGTCGCGCTCGCTGCTGCTCACCCTGGAGCCGCTCGGCGAGGACGACCTGCGCGAGGTGATCCGCCGCGCCCTCACCGAGGAGCGCGGACTGGACGGCGCGGTCGCCCTCGACCCCGCCGCCGAGGACCACCTCGTCCGGCTGGCCGGCGGCGACGCCCGCCGCACCCTCACCTACCTGGAGGCCGCCGCGCTCGTCGTCGACGAGGGCGCGACCATCGACGTCGACGTACTGGAGAAGGCCGTCGACCGGGCCGCCGTCCGCTACGACCGCGAGGGCGACCAGCACTACGACGTCATCAGCGCGTTCATCAAGAGCATCCGCGGCAGCGACGTCGACGCGGCGCTGCACTACCTGGCCCGCATGATCGAGGCGGGCGAGGACGCCCGGTTCATCGCCCGGCGGCTGATCGTGCACGCCAGCGAGGACGTCGGCATGGCCGACCCGACCGCGCTGCAGACCGCGGTCGCCGCCGCCCAGGCGGTGGAGTTCGTCGGCCTGCCCGAGGCCCGCATCAACCTCGCCCAGGCCGTGATCCATCTCTCCCTGGCGCCGAAGTCCAACGCCGTGATCAGGGCGGTGGACGGCGCGCTCGGCGACGTCCGCAAGGGCCTCGCCGGGCCCGTCCCCGGGCACCTGCGCGACGCGCACTACAAGGGCGCCGCGAAGATCGGGCACGGGCAGGGCTACAAGTACGCCCACGACCACCCCGGCGGCGTGGTCCGGCAGCAGTACGCGCCCGACGCCGTGGACGGGCGGGAGTACTATCGCCCCACCAGGCACGGCGCCGAGGCGCGGTTCACCGAGGTCCTCGCGCGGATCCGCTCCGTGCTGCGCGGCACCGCCGACCGGCGTTGATCGATCTTCCCCGGCCGGTGCTCCCGCCATGGGGCCTGGTGGACCGGTAAGGTCTGTCAGGCCATGCCCGGCCCCGTGCCGACCCCACGCGAACGGAAAGCCCTGATGCTCACTGGTGGACAGCTAGCAGCCCTCATCGTGGCGGTGTTCTGGGCGGTGCTGGTCTCGTTCATCGCGCTCACCCTGCTGAAGCTCTCCCGGCTGCTCGGCGAGGCCAGCGAGCTCGTGCACGACATCGGCGACCAGGCCGGCCCGCTGATGGACGACATGGCCCGGACGGTGAAGCGCGCGAACGAGCAGCTCGGCCGCACCGACGTCATCACCAAGCAGGTCGCGGGCGTCACGCAGAACGTCTCGGCCGTCACCACCGTGATGACCTCGGTGGTCGGCGGGCCGCTGGTGAAGGCCGCCGCCTTCTCCTACGGCGTCCGCAAGGCCCTCGGCGGCCGCGACGGCGAGGGGCGCGCCGCGTCCGGCCGCCCGGAACTGCAGGCCCGCTCCTCGGGTAAGGGGCGCAGATGAGGCGGCTGTTCTGGCTCTCGGTCGGCGCGGGCGCCGGCGTCTACGCCACGCACCGCGTCAAGCGGCGCGTGGAGCGGTTCACGCGCGCCCTGTCGCCCGAGAGCGTCGCGGCGCGGGCCGTGTCGACCGGGCAGGGCGCCGGCGAGCGGTTGAGGCTTTTCGCCTCCGACGTCCGTACCGAGATGCGGGCCCGCGAGGAGGAGCTGCGCGAGGCCGTCCGCATGGACCAGGCTCCGCCGGACGGCGGGGGACCGCCGTCCCGCCGCGTGCTCAAGGCGAGATACACGATCATCGAGAACGACAAGGATGGCCACTGATATGGAGTCGGCAGAGGTCGCACGCCGCTTCCTCGGATTCTTCGAGGAGCGCGGGCACACGGTGGTGCCCTCGGCCAGCCTGGTCGCCGAGGACCCGACCCTGCTGCTGGTCAACGCCGGCATGGTCCCGTTCAAGCCGTACTTCCTCGGCCAGCGCACCCCGCCGTCCCAGCGGATGACGAGCGCCCAGAAATGCGTGCGCACCCCCGACATCGAGGAGGTCGGCAAGACCACCCGGCACGCCACCTTCTTCCAGATGCTGGGCAACTTCTCCATCGGCGACTACTTCAAGGAGCAGGCGATCCCGTTCGCCTGGGAGCTGCTGACCCGGCCGCGGGCCGACGGCGGCTTCGGGTTCCCCGAGGACAAGCTGTGGGTCACCGTCTTCCACGACGACGACGAGGCCCTGAACATCTGGCACGACAAGGTCGGCGTCCCCCTCGACCGCATCCAGCGGCGCGGCATGGAGGACAACTTCTGGTCGATGGGCGTCCCCGGCCCGTGCGGCCCCTGCTCGGAGATCTACTACGACCGCGGCCCCGAGTACGGCCGCGAGGGCGGCCCGGTCGCCGACGAGGACCGGTACCTGGAGGTCTGGAACCTCGTCTTCATGCAGTTCGAGCGGGGCCCCGGCGAGAGCAAGACCGACTTCCCGATCCTCGGCGACCTGCCGGCCAAGAACATCGACACCGGCATGGGCCTGGAGCGCATGGCGGCGATCCTGCAGGGCGTCGACAACATCTACGAGACCGACACCCTCTGGCGGGTCCTCGACCGCGCCGCCGGGCTGACCGGCACCGCCTACGGCCGCGAGCACCGGGCCGACGTGTCGCTGCGCGTCGTCGCCGACCACGTCCGCAGCGGGACGATGATGGTCGCCGACGGCATCCGCCCCGGCAACGAGGGCCGCGGCTACGTGCTGCGCCGCATCCTGCGCCGCTCCATCCGCAACCTGCGCCTGCTCGGCGGGCAGGACGCCGGCCTCATGCACGAGCTGACCGCCGTCGCGATCAATGCGATGGGCGAGCAGTACCCCGAGCTGGTGCGCACCGCCGCGAACATCCACACGGTCATCGACGCCGAGGAGGACTCCTTCCTCCAGACGCTGCGCACCGGCACGGCGATCTTCGACACCGCCGTCGCGGACACCAAGCGCTCCGGCGGCGCGACCCTGGCGGGCGAGCAGGCGTTCAAGCTGCACGACACCTACGGCTTCCCGATCGACCTCACCCTGGAAATGGCGTCCGAGCAGGGCCTCCAGGTGGACGAGGACGGCTTCCGCCGGCTCATGAAGGAGCAGCGGGACCGCGCCAAGAAGGACGCCCGCGACAAGAAGACCGGCAACCTCGACGTCTCCGTCCTCGACGAGCTGCTCACCGGCGCCGGCGGCAGGGTCGACTTCACCGGCTACGGCAGCCTCGCCGGCGACGCCCGCCTCGTCGGGCTGCTGGTGAACGGCGCCAACGCGCCCGCCGCCGGGGAGGGCACCGAGGTCGAGGTCGTCCTCGACCGCACCCCGTTCTACGCCGAGGGCGGCGGCCAGCTCGCCGACCACGGCGTGATCCGGTTCGGCAACGGCGCCGTCGTCGAGGTGACGGACGTGCAGGCGCCCCTCGCCGGGCTCATCGTGCACCGCGGCCGGGTCCGCAGCGGCGAGGCGCAGGCCGGCGACACCGCCTACGCCGAGGTCGACGTGGAGCGCCGCCGGGCGATCTCCCGCTCGCACACCGCGACCCACATGGTGCACGCCGGGTTCCGCCGCGCGCTCGGCGAGTCCGCCGCGCAGGCCGGGTCGGAGAACTCGCCCGGCCGGTTCCGGTTCGACTTCACCGCGTCCGGCGCCGTCCCCGCGAGCGTGCTGCGGGACGTCGAGGACGAGGTCAACGAGGTCCTGGTCGGCGACCTGGACGTGCGCGCCTTCCACACCTCGATCGACGAGGCCCGCGCGATGGGCGCGCTCGCGCTGTTCGGCGAGAAGTACGGCGACGAGGTCCGGGTGGTCGAGGTCGGCGACTACTCCCGCGAGCTGTGCGGCGGTACCCACGTCGCCCGCAGCGGCCAGCTCGGCCTGGTCAAGGTGCTGGGCGAGTCGTCCATCGGCGCCGGCGTCCGCCGCGTCGAGGCGCTGGTCGGCATCGACGCGTTCCGGTTCCTGGCCCGCGAGAGCGTCCTCGTGGCGCAGCTCGCCGAGCAGATGAAGACCCGCAAGGAGGAGCTGCCCGAGCGCATCTCCGGCGTGGTCACCCGGCTGCGCGACGCGGAGAAGGAGCTGGAGAAGCTCCGCTCCCAGCAGGTCCTCGCGATCGCCGGGTCCCTCGCCGACGGCGCCAAGGACGTGGGCGGCACCGCGTTCGTGGGGCACCGCGCCCCCGACGGCACCGGCGCCGACGACCTGCGCAAGCTGGCCGTCGACATCCGCGGCCGGCTCATGGCGCGCCCCGCGGTCGTGATGGTCGCCGGCGTGCCGAAGGACCGTCCCGTCGTCGTCATCGCCGTCACCCAGGGCGCGCGCGACCGCGGCCTCAAGGCGGGCGCACTCGTCGGCCTGGCCGCCAAGGCGCTCGGCGGAGGCGGCGGCGGCAAGGACGACCTCGCCCAGGGAGGCGGGGCCAACCCCGCCGCCATCGGCGATGCCCTCGCCGCCGTCGAGCAGGCAGTAGGGGCCGCGTGAGCCCGGCACGACGGGGCAGGACGAACGCCCCTCGCCACCGGCCAGCGGAGGCGAGGGTATGAGAACGGGCGTGCGGCTGGGGGTCGACGTCGGGAGCGTTCGGGTCGGGGTCGCGCGGTGCGATCCCGGGGGGATCCTCGCGTCTCCGCTGGAGACGGTGAAGAGCGGCAAGGGGGACGTCGACCGGCTCGTTGAGCTGGTCGGCGAGCACGAGGCGATCGAGGTCGTCGTCGGGCTGCCCACCTCGCTGTCGGGCCGGGAGGGCCCGGCGGCGCAGGCGGCGCGCAGGTTCGCGGCCAGGCTCGCCGACCGCCTTCCCCCGGAGACGGTCCGGCTGCACGACGAGCGGCTCACCACCGTCACCGCCGAGAGCGGTCTGCGGGCCGGGGGAGTGCACGGCCAGGCCCGGCGCAAGGTGGTCGACCAGGCCGCCGCGGCGGTCCTGCTCCAGGCGGCCCTCGACGCGGAGCGGTTGACCGGACGCCCCCCAGGGGAGATCGTTCAGGGGAGCTCATGAACGACTTGGACCTCTTCTCCGATCCGTACGGCGACGGTCCTCCGCGCGAGGAGCCCTACGGCAGGCGCGACCAGCGGCGCCGGCGCAAGCGGCAGAAGCGCCGCAAGCGCAGCGGGCGCGCCGCGGCGCTGTTCGCGATGGCGTTCCTGGTTGCGGTGTTCGGCACCGGCGGCGTCCTCGGGTTCGCGTGGCTCGACAACAAGTGGAACCCGCCGGACTACAAGGGCGAGGGCTCCGGCAAGGTCACCGTCCAGATCAAGGACGGCGCGACCGGGTCGGTGATCGGCGCGACGCTGGAGCAGCACAAGGTCGTCAAGAGCTCCCGGGCGTTCGTGAAGACCTACAACAAGGAGACCCGCGCCTCCAGCATCCAGCCGGGCTTCTACCAGCTGCGGCTGCGGATGTCGTCGGCCGCGGCGGTGGCGCTGCTGCTGGACCCGAAGTCGCGGGCCGGGAACCAGATCGTGATCCCCGAGGGGCGCCGGGCCGTCGAGGTCTACGAGCTGCTGGCGAAGAAGACCGGCATCTCCGTCAAGGAGTTCCAGGCGGTGGCGAGGCGGCCGAAGAGCCTGGGGCTGCCCTCCTACGCGCGGGGCAAGATCGAGGGGTACCTGTACCCGGGCCGCTACGACCTGGATCCGAACGGCACGGCGGAGCAGATCCTCAAGGAGATGGTGGGGCGCTTCAACAGGGAGGCCGAGAGCGTCGACCTCGTCGGCAAGGCGCGCAAGGCGCGCATGAACCCGGCGACGGTCATGACGCTCGCCAGCCTGGTCCAGGCCGAGGGCGGCAAGCCGAGCGACCTGCCGAAGATCTCCCGGGTCATCTACAACCGGGTCGAGAAGGGCATGAAGCTGCAGTTCGACACGACGGTGCTGTACGCGCTGAACGAGCGGCGGCTCACCGTCACCGAGAAGGACCTGCAGACCGACTCGCCCTACAACACCTACCTGCACCCGGGTCTGCCCCCCGGCCCCATCTCCAACCCGGGGCCGGACGCGATCGAGGCGGCGCTGACCCCGGCGGAGGGGACGTGGCTGTACTTCATCGCCACCGACCCGACGAACAAGGTCACCAAGTTCGCCACGACGGAGCAGGAGCGGCAGGCGATCGAGAAGGAGTTCCGGGCCTGGCAGAAGGCGCACCCGGGCCAGTGACGGACACGACGGGGCACCGCGCCGCGGTGCTGGGGTCGCCGATCGCGCATTCGCTGTCGCCGGTGCTGCACCGGGCGGCGTACGCGGCGATGGGGCTGGACGACTGGTCCTACGACGCGGTCGAGTGCGGCGAGGACGGCCTGGCCGCGCTGCTGGACGGGCTCGGGCCCGAATGGGCGGGCCTGTCGCTGACCATGCCGCTCAAACGCGTCGCGCTCGGCCTCGTGGACACGGTCTCCGACCTCGCGGTGAAGGTCGGCGGCGCGAACACGATCGTCCTTCGGGACGGGCGGCGGCACGGCGACAACACCGACGTGTACGGCATCGAGACCGCGCTCGCCGAGGCGGGGCTGAAGGCCCCGGCCACGGCGCTGGTGCTCGGCGGCGGCGCGACGGCCGCGTCCGCGCTGGCCGCGCTCGCCGGGCTCGGCACGCGTGAGGCCGTCCTCGCGGTCCGCACCCCGGAGCGCGCCGCCGGCGCGGCCGGGGTGGGGGAGCGTTTCGGGATCGCGGTCCGGGTCGTGACGCTCGATGAGGCGCCGGCGCACCTCCCGGCGGATCTCGTGGTGTCGACGCTCCCCGGGCGGGCCGCCGACGCGTACGCCGGGCCGGTCGCCGAGTCCGGCGCGGCGCTGCTCGACGTCGTGTACGCGCCGTGGCCCACGGCGCTCGCGGCGGCCGTCGAGCGGGCGGGCGGCACGGTCGTCGGCGGTTTCGACATGCTGCTGCACCAGGCCGTCCGGCAGGTGGCCCTGATGACCGGCCGCGACGACGTGCCGGTGGAGGCGATGCGCGCCGCGGGCGAGGCGGAGCTCGCCCGCCGCGCCTGACCCGCCTCAGGGCGGCGCCCGCTGGGCGCGGCGCCGCTTCACGGACTCGTCGACGCTGGTGAGGACGATGGGCAGGATCACGCTCAGCCAGAAGTCCTTCCAGCCCCACAGCCCCACGGCGACGCCGAGCGAGCTGCCGGCGCACACCAGGCTCAGCAGGAACGCCGCCCAGTGCCGCTGGGCCAGCCCGACCGGGTCGACGAGGCGGCGGTGCGGGAGCAGGTCGGCCAGCGGACGCTCCCGGGCGTGGGCGCGCTGCACGACCATCGCGTCCGGCAGCCAGTGCAGGACGTCGGCGCTCCCGGCGAGGGGGGTCCGCGAGAGCGCGACCAGCGTCTCCAGCCGCCACCACAGCGTCCACAGCGACGTGCGCCCGCTGCCCGGGCAACCGTTCCAGCGCGGGTCGGCGACCTCCCCGCGCACCAGCGTCCGGAACGCCCGGGCGACGGTCGGCCCGTGCGGGCCGCGCGGGTCGCGCAGCAGCGCGGTGAGCGCGATCGGCAGTCCGTAGTGCCAGAGGGCGAGCCGCCACACCGGCTCCGGCCCGCGTTCGGGCGCGGCGCACGGCGAGACGCCGTAGGTCTCGATCCATGTGTGGTCGTCGTCGGGGTCGAGGTGCTCCAGCAGCCAGTCGTAGGCGTCCAGCAGCCGCTCGGTCCGCAGGCTCGGGCGCGCCTCGGCCAGCGTCACCAGCGCGAAGGCGGTGTGCGTGACGGTGGGCAGGGACGTCTGCGTCGGGCCCCAGGCGGGGCGCTGCGCGGTCCGGTCCGCCGTCAGCCATTCGACGCCGCGGTCGACGGCCGGGTCGTAGGGGTTGAGCTCGCTGAGCGCGCGGAGCGCGAGGCACGTCAGCCACACCCGGGACGGGCAGCCGCGCAGCGAGCCCCATCCGCCGTCGGGGTTCTGGTTGCGCAGCAGCCACCGGTAGGCGCGCGCCAGGTCGGGGGCGTCGTCGCGCAGCTCGCAGCGGGCGCGGGCGAGGAACCGCGCGATCCAGCCGGTCGCCTCGACCACCGGCATGCCGAGGCTGGTCTTGGTGGCCCAGCCGCCGTCGCGCAGCGGGTCGTCGGACCGGGTCTGCCGGGCGGCGAGGAGGGCCAGGCCGTCGTCGAAGTACTCGAACGCGCGCCCCGCCTCGGCGAACGCCATCAGCCCGAGGGCGGTGGCGGTGGTGCCGGGTTCCGGCCGCGCGAGCTCGTGGTACCAGCCTCCGCCCGTGCCGAGCGCGGGCGCGTAGGTGTCGCGCAGGACGTCCAGCGACTCGTTCAGCCGGGCGTCGAGGACCGCCATGTCGATGACGGGGACGGCGGCGCGGCCGCGCCTGGCGGTGGCGCGGGACGGGCGGGGCGCCGGGGAGGGGAGCGGGGACATCTGGTTCACGGTTCGGCCTTCTGCTGTTGTTGTTCCCGGCGGGCCGGGATTTGTACCCCGCGGTCCCGCGTCTGTGCCCGCGCCGCGGCGGGCGCGGGCGCGCGGCACAGGGCACGCTGGAGGGAGACCGCTCCCGCGTTCCGCGATGCTGGAGGTGGCTTGGCCGAGCCGACCGCCCGGGACGACCCTGATCACGACTGCGTCCTGTGCCCCCCGCTGCGGTTCCGCTTCAACGGCATGGCCGGCCTGCCCGGCGAGTCGGGGGTCATCTCCGGCGACCGCGACTTCTTCCTGATCCCGGACGTCGCGCCGCTCACCGAGGGGCACCTCCTGCTGGTGACGCGCGAGCACCACCAGTGCGCCGGGGACTTCCCCAGGGGGATGTGGGAAAGCGCGTGGCGGTGGCGCGACCGCGTCGCCCGCCTCTACCGGGAGGCGTACGGAGCCGGCGACCTGCTGCTGTTCGAGCACGGGCCCGCGAGCCCCCAGGGCGGCGGCGCGTGCATCGACCACGCGCACTGGCACCTTCTCCCCGGAACACCGGGCGTGCGGGCGGTCGTGGAGGGGGAGGGGCGCCCCGGCGCGCCCGCCGACCACGCGACCCTTCGGGCCTGCTACCGCTCCGGCCGGTCCTACCTGCTGATCGAGGAGGGCGGCGCGGCGACCGTCCATCCCGGCGACGGGGTGCGGAGCCAGTTCCTGCGCTGGGCCGTGGCGTCCACCGGCCCCGAGCGGGCCTGGCGCTGGCAGGAGACCTTCGGGCTCCCCGCCAGCAGGCGGCGGTTCCTGCGCACCCTGCGGGCGATGCGGACGGCGGCGGCCGCCCTGCCGGACACCGCTCAGCCGCCCGACAGCCACCAGTAGAGCTCGCACGAGGTCAACCGGTCCCCGAACCCCGCGCGCCGTACACCGGCGGCGTAGCCGGTGGGGTACTCCATCGGCGCCCGCCCCCGCCGGTGGGCGAGCACCCGCTCCAGCGACGTCGGGCCGAACCGCAGCAGCCACAGGGGGGCGCCGGGAACCGCGCGGTCGAGCACCGGCAGCAGGTCCTGCGGTCCGCGGCCGTCGGCCGGCGGCGGATGCCCGAGCAGGCGCGCCAGGGTGTGCGCCTCGGAGACGACGAGGTCGGCCTGCTCCAGGACCGGCAGCACGCAGGACGCCGGGAGCCGCGCGTCGATGTCGTGGGGGACGACGTCGAACGCCACCCGGGTGCCCGCCGCCCGCGCCGTGCGCACCGCCTCGTGGAGCGCCGCGCGGGAGTCGGCGGCCAGCAGCGCGTAGCCGTCCACGGCCAGCACGTCGGCCTCCTCGATCCCGGCCGCCGCGGCGCGCACGTCCGCCGCGGTCAGCCGCCGGGCGGGCGGCTCGTCCTGGACGACCAGCAGCCGGACGCCGGGCCCGCGGCCGCCGTGGTCGTCGCGCAGCATGACCGACACGCCGTTCGGGACGCCGGGCTCGACGACCAGGCGGTCGGCCGCGCCGATCCGGCACAGCTCGCGGCGGATCGCCTCCGTGTAGTCGTCGTCGCCCACCTTGGCCAGCACGTCGACCCGGCGGAAGTAGCCCACCGCGCACCTGGCGAGGTTCACGGCCGTCCCCGCGGCCATCAACCGCGCGGGGGCGTAGCAGAGCCGGTCGGCGCCGAGTTCGGCGAACCGGACCCCCGGCAGCGACGCGCGCACCTCGATCCCCGCGTCCCCGACGACGAAGAGCGCGAAGCGGCGCTCGGCGACGCCGTCGAGACCCGGCCATGCGAGGGGGGATCGCGGCGGCGCCATGTCCCGGTTCAGCCGGCCGGACGCAGGAAGGCTCGCATCACCGGGCGCAGGCTCGGGATGAGTTCGTAGCCGCCGACCTCGCGCAGCGGCACCCAGGCGCACCGGTCCAGGTGGTCGCTCGTGTCCTGGTTCTCCAGCGTGGCGTTCAGGGTCACGGGCCGGCAGCGGCGCGCCGCCGCCACCACCCGGATCTGCCCGCCGGGCGTGCCGCGGTCGGGCATGAACCACTGCCACAGGTGGAACGGCGGCCCCGGATCGATCTTGAGGCCGACCTCCTCCCAGACCTCGCGGCGGATGTGGTCGTCGAGATCGAGGTCGGCCGACTCCTCCAGCCGCCCGCCGGGCACCTCCCAGCGGCCCGGGTGGAACGGGTCGGAGGCGGCCTTGCGGACCAGCAGCAGCCGCCCGCCGGACACGATGAAGGCCTTCTGCGCGAACTGGAGCCGGACCGGCGGCGCGGCGGTGAGGGGGCCGGCGTCGCCGGCGTCGACCGAGGGCATCGCGGGAGACCTCCCAGGTGCCGGCCCCACCGGGCCGTCTCGGCTCCACCGTAACAAGCCGCGGCCGCGTCGCCGAGACGCCCGCCTGGCCAGAACACCCTCACCTCGCGGCGGGGAGCGCGGGCGCGGGAATGGCGGCGCGGCCCGGCCGGTTGTACGGGACGGCGTACCCCGTCAGGACGTCCGCGTCGCGAGGGGCCGCGCGAGGCGTCCGGGCATGGCGCACCGAGTCCCATCGGGTGGTATTCTTGGTGGTCGACCGGCCCTGTGTGCGCGACCAGATGGTGGCGTGTACCGGGCGCTCAAGCGGAGGCCACCTCCCACCTGACCGGCCCAAGGCCGGTGGGTTCTCGGTCCGGCGAACGGGCTTCAGGCTCGTCCCGCCGTCGTTCCCGGGCGGCACTGCCGTTCCCGGGAGACCGAAGGTGGCCCCGCGCGTGAGTCGTGCGGGGCTTTTCTCGTGGAAGCCTCGGGGTACGACCGGTCCAACGAACTTGAGAACGGCCCCAAGGAGGTCCCATCAGCGCCGAACCGCGTATCAACGACCGCATTCGCGTGCCCGAGGTCCGGCTCGTCGGCCCGAACGGCGAACAGGTGGGCATCGTGCCCATCGCCAAGGCCCTTGAACTCGCGCGTGAGTCGGACCTCGACCTCGTCGAGGTGGCGCCCACCGCGCGTCCGCCCGTCGCGAAGCTCATGGACTACGGCAAGTTCAAGTACGAGTCCGCGATGAAGGCGCGTGAGGCGCGGAAGAACCAGGCGCACACGGTCATCAAGGAGATCAAGCTCCGCCCGAAGATCGACCCGCACGACTACGAGACCAAGAAGGGTCACGTGGTGCGGTTCCTGAAGGCCGGGGACAAGGTGAAGGTCACGATCATGTTCCGTGGTCGTGAGCAGTCCCGTCCCGAGCTCGGTTTCCGGCTGCTGCAGCGGCTCGCCGACGACGTCGAGGAGCTCGGCTTCGTCGAGTCGCGGCCCAAGCAGGACGGCCGAAACATGATCATGGTGCTCGGTCCGCACAAGAAGAAGACGGCCCGCGGGCAGGAGTCGGAGACCACCGTCTGACGGCCGGTCCGGGGCCGGCTCCACGGCGGCCCCCATCGCGACCTCGCGGCTCAGCGAAGTTGCGGCGTACGTACATTGAAGCCTGACCTGGCGCGTCCACGGATCGCCGTGCGATGCGCCGATCAGGCGCGCCTCCATGCCGGTCGGCACGGAGGCCGGGAAAGAGGGAGACGACGGCGACCATGCCGAAGACCAAGACCCACAGCGGTGCCAAGAAGCGCTTCAAGCTGACCGGCTCCGGCAAGGTGATGCGCCGCCGCGCCAACAAGAACCACCTGCTCGAGCACAAGCCGACCAAGCGGACGCGCCGGCTGTCCGGCCCCGCCGTGGTGGCCGACGCCGACGCCAAGAACATCAAGAAGCTGCTGCGCAAGTAGCACTCGACCGGGAACATCGCCGACCGGCCGAGGCCAGCATGGCCCCGGCCCCCACGAAGGAGTCAGCACGTGGCACGCGTGAAGCGGGCGGTCAACGCCGCCAAGAAGCGTCGGGTCGTCCTGGAGCGGTCGAGCGGCTACCGCGGTCAGCGTTCGCGCCTGTACCGCAAGGCCAAGGAGCAGCAGCTCCACTCGATGACCTACGCCTTCCGGGACCGCAAGGACCGCAAGGGCCAGTTCCGCCGGCTGTGGATCCAGCGGATCAACGCCGCGGCCCGCGCCAACGGCATCACCTACAACCGGTTCATCCAGGGCCTGAAGGCCGCCGAGGTCGAGGTCGACCGGCGCATGCTCGCCGAGCTGGCCGTGAACGACGCCCCGGCGTTCGCCGCCCTCGTCAAGGTCGCCAAGGACGCGCTCCCGACCGAGGGTACGGAGGCGGCCTGAGCCGGGCGACCGGCACACGGGCGATCACAGCGACATGGCGGGCCGCGAGCTGACCTCTCTCCGATCACCACGGGTGAAGGCCGCTCGGCGGCTCGCCAAACGCGCGTTCCGGCGCCGCGAGAACCGGTTCCTCGCCGAGGGGCCGCAGGCGGTGCGGGAGGCGCTGGAGATCCCCGGCGGGCTGGCCGAGCTGTTCACCACGGCCGAGGCGGAGGCCCGCCATCCCGAGCTGGTGCTCGCCGCCGAGCGCGCCGGAGTGCCGGTGCTGCGCGTCAGCGGCGAGATCATGGCCGAGCTGGCCCAGACCGTCACCCCGCAGGGGCTGCTGGCGGTCTGCGAGTTCGTCGACGTCCCGCTCGGCAAGGCGCTGGAGGCCGGCCCCCGGCTGGTGACGGTGCTCGCGCACGTCCGCGACCCGGGGAACGCGGGGACCGTCCTGCGCACCGCCGACGCCGCGGGCTCGGAGGCGGTCGTGTTCACCGACGCGTCCGTCGACCCCTACAACGGCAAGTGCGTCCGCGCCTCGGCGGGCAGCCTGTTCCACCTGCCGGTCGTCGTCGGCCCCCGGTTCGACACGCTGATCCCGGAGCTGAAGGGCGCGGGCCTCACCGTCCTCGCCGCCGACGGCGCGGGCGACCGCACCCTCGACGAGGCGATCGACGAGGGAGTCCTCGCGCGCCCCACGGCCTGGGTGTTCGGGAACGAGGCGTGGGGGCTGCCCGACGACATCCTGCGGCACGTCGACGAGGTCGTCCGCGTGCCCATCTACGGGCGGGCCGAGAGCCTGAACCTGGCGACGGCCGCGGCCGTATGCCTGTATGCGTCGGCCCGCGCGCAGCGCGCCGCCCAGGGAGCGGGTCCGGGCCGCGCGTGAGACACGCCGCGGTCGCGGACGTTCGATGCGTTCCGTGATCGAATGGCCGCATGCGGTCGCGACAGGTGCCGCCTCGCGACCGGTGAGCTGCGAAGATGGTCTTCGCGTGGACGCGGGGCATGGGGGGCCTGCCGCCGCGCGGGACTCGTTCGCGGGTAGGAGCGGGAACCGCGACCGGCGAGGGATCACGTCGCCGCGATGCCGCGTCTAACCTGTTGATCAGTGCGTTGACCAGGGCGGCGACGAGGCCGCACGGAGTGGGGGCGAGCGTATGACCGAGGAGACCAGGCGAGCCGGAAGGGCGGGCCGGCGTCCCCCGGAGGTGCGGTGCCGGGCCGGCGCGGTCCGGGCGCCGTCCGCCCCGGACGCCTCCGGCGCGCCCGCCGCCGACGGGCTGCGCGTCGAGACCGCCCGGGTGCGGGCCGGCACGGCCGTCGTCGCGGTGGCGGGGGAGATCGACCTGCGCACCGCCGGGCCGCTGCGCGACCGGCTCGTCGAGCTGCACGGCCGGCTGCCCGGGGCCCGGCCGCGCCGCCTGGTGGCCGACTTCGCCGCCGTGCCGTTCTGCGATGCCGCCGGGCTCGGCGCGCTGGTCGCGGCGCACAACCAGATCTCCGCGGCCGGGGGTGAGATCGCCCTGGCCGGGGTCCGGCCCGCGCAGCTGCGACTGCTGAAGATCACCGGCCTGCACCGGTTGTTCGCGATCCACCGCGACGTCGAGGCCGCGCTGTCGGACCACGACTCGCCCACGAGGTCCGGATGAGCCGCGGATGTCCTGATGAGGCCCTCCGCGGGCCGCGGCGACCCCCTGCACGAGGGCTACACATGCCTTGCCGCGAGGCGGTTTCCGGGTCCCGTTAAGGGTCCGACTCGGGCTAGAGTCTCTTTCCGACAGGCCGCGTTCTCACCGGTGTTCTGGAGGCCGCTGTGGGCGGAGAGGAATCCCCTCTCGTGGCCGCGCGCGGACCCGAGACGGGGTCCGGGCCGGGCCCCGAGGGGAGCGGCCCGGACGACCTGCCCGACGGGCTGATGGTCGCGGGCCGGGACGCCCGCGTCGTCGTGTTCAACGCCGCCGCCGCGCGGATCACCGGCATCCCCGCCAGGTCCGCCCTGGGGCGCGACTTCCGCGACGTCCTGCCCCTGCACGACGCCGAGGGCCGCGACTGGTGGAAGTGCCTCGCCCCTTACGACGGGCTGTCCACCCGCACCCGCCATCCCGAGCGCGTGCTCTTCCTTCCCGGCGGCACCGAGGTGCTGGTGACCGCCGCGTACCGGCGCGACGCCGACCGCCGTGTGGAACGGTTCACCGTGTGCCTGCGCGACGCCCTGCACCGCGCCCGCCAGGAGCGCGACCGCGCCGACCTCGTCTCCACCGTCGCCCACGAGCTGCGCTCTCCGCTGACCAGCGTCAAGGGGTTCACCGCGACGCTGCTGGCCAAGTGGCACCGCTTCAACGACGACCAGAAGCGGGTGATGCTGGAGACCGTCAACGCCGACGCCGACCGGGTCACCCGGCTGATCACCGAGTTGCTGGACGTGTCCCGCATCGAGGCGGGCCGGCTGGAGATGCGCCGCCAGGTCGTCGACCTCCCCGAGGAGGTCCGCAAGGTCATCGCGGGCCGGGTCGCGGCGGGGGAGCCGGAGGACCGCTTCCGCTTCGAGACGCGCGGCGAGCTGCCCGAGATGTGGCTCGATCCCGACAAGATGGATCAAATCCTGGGCAATCTCGTCGAAAACGCGGTGCGCCACGGGGCGGGCACTGTCACCATTGTGGTGGAGCCGGACGCGCATAAGGAGGGAGCGGCCGTGTCGGTGCGCGACGAGGGCGAGGGCATCCCGCCCGAGGCCGCCCAGCGCGTCTTCCGGCAGTTCTGGCGCGGTCCCGGCGGCAGCCGCCGCGGCGGCACCGGCCTCGGGCTCTACATCGTCAAGGGCCTGGTCGAGGCGCACGGCGGCGTGATCACCGTGCGGCGGGCGCCCGGCGGCGGCGCCGAGTTCCGATTTACCGTGCCCGCAGGGGCCCCCGACTACGCCGGCTGACCGCGGTCCGTACCCGCGGCACGGCACGGGACCCCTGGGCGGGCCAGCGCGTCACGCGCACGCTTTCCGGATGTCCACCGCCCGCGCACTAGACTGCGGGCGTCCCACGCCGACCGGAGTCGATCACACCACCATGTCTGCACCCAACAAGTCCTATGACCCCGTCGAGGTGTCCGCGCTCCAGCCCGAGGAGCTGGAGCGGGCCCGCGCCGAGGCGCTCGCGGCGATCGCCGCGGCCGCCGACCTCGACGCCCTGAAGCAGGTCCGGCTGGCGCACGCCGGCGACCGTTCCCCGCTGGCCCTCGCCAACCGCGAGATCGGCGCGCTGCCGCCCGCGGCCCGGGCCGAGGCCGGCAAGCGCATCGGCACCGCCCGGGGCGCGGTGGCCCAGGCGCTCAAGGCGCGCCAGGCCGAACTGGAGGAGGAGCGCGACCGCCGCGTCCTCGTCGAGGAGACCGTCGACGTCACGCTGCCGTGGGACCGCGCCCCGCGCGGCGCCCGGCACCCGCTGACCACCATGCAGGAGCGGATGGTCGACGTCTTCGTCTCGATGGGCTTCGAGGTCTCCGACGGGCCCGAGGTCGAGGCGGAGTGGTTCAACTTCGACGCCCTCAACTTCCTGCCCGACCACCCGGCCCGCACGATGCAGGACACCTTCTTCGTCGAGTCGGAGGACTCCGGGCTGGTGATGCGCACCCACACCTCGCCGATGCAGATCCGGTCGCTGCTGTCGCGGCCGCTGCCGGTGTACGTGGTGGCGCCCGGGCGCACGTTCCGCACCGACGAGCTCGACGCCACGCACAGCCCGGTGTTCCACCAGCTGGAGGGGCTCGCGGTCGACGAGGGCCTGACGATGGCCGACCTGCGCGGCGGCATCGACGCGTTCGTCACCGGGATGTTCGGCGAAGGGCTGAAGACGCGGTTCAGGCCGTCGTTCTTCCCGTTCACCGAGCCGTCCGCCGAGGTGGACATGCAGTGCTTCGTGTGCCGGGGCGCGTCCGCGGAGCCGGGCGCCGAGCCGTGCCGCACCTGCAGCTCGGAGGGCTGGATCGAGCTCGGCGGCTGCGGCATGGTCAACCCGCGCGTGCTGGTGGCCTGCGGGGTCGACCCGGACCGCTACAGCGGCTGGGCGTTCGGGCTGGGCGTCGAGCGGACGCTGATGTTCCGGCACGGCGTGGAGGACATGTACGACATGGTGGAGGGCGACGTCCGGTTCACCCTCCCGTTCGGGATGGAGATCTGATGCGGGCCCCGCTTTCCTGGCTGCGCGAGTACGTCGAGCTCCCGGCCGGCGTCACGGGCCGGGCGCTGGCCGCCGAGCTGATCGCGGCGGGCCTGGAGGTCGAGACGGTCGAGCACGCCGGCGCCGACATCACCGGCACGCTCGTGGTCGGCGAGGTCCTGGCGATCGAGGAGCTGGCCGGCTTCAAGAAGCCGATCCGCTACTGCCAGGTCGACGTCGGCGACGCCAACGGCACCGGGGAGCCGCAGAACATCATCTGCGGCGCCGCCAACTTCGCGGTCGGCGACCGCGTCGTGGTCATCCTGCCGGGCGGCGTGCTCCCCGGCGGGTTCGAGATCGGCGCCCGCAAGACCTACGGCCGGATGTCCGAGGGCATGATCTGCTCGGTGACCGAGCTCGGCATCGGCGACGACCACAGCGGCATCCTCGTCCTGCCCCCGGACGCCCCGGTCGGCGCGGACGCGATCGAGCTGCTCGGGCTGCGCGACGACGTCCTCGACATCGCCGTCACGCCCGACCGCGGCTACGCCCTGTCGATCCGGGGCATCGCCCGTGAGGCCGCCATCGCCTACGGGGTTCCGTTCAAGGACCCGGCTGACGTGGAACTGCCCGCGGAGGACGGTAAGGGGAGCCACCCGGCGAGCATCGGGGACCCGTCCGCGTGCGACCGGTTCGTGCTGCGCGAGGTGCGCGGCTTCGACCCGGACGCGCGGACCCCGATGTGGATGCAGGTGCGCCTGCACCGCGCGGGGATGCGGCCGGTGTCGCTGGCGGTCGACGTCACCAACTACCTGATGCTGGAGCTCGGGCAGCCGCTGCACGCGTTCGACCGGGGCAAGCTCACCGGCCCGATCGTCGTGCGCCGCGCCGCGCCCGGCGAGAAGCTGGAGACGCTCGACCACGTCAAGCGGACCCTCGACCCCGACGACATCCTCATCACCGACGAGTCGGGGCCGATCTCGATGGCCGGCACGATGGGCGGGCTCGCCACCGAGATCGGCGACCGGTCGAGCGACATGGTGATCGAGGCCGCGCACTTCGACGCCATGGGCACCGCCCGGATGGCCCGCCGGCACCGCCTGCACAGCGAGGCGTCCCACCGGTTCGAGCGCGGCGTCGACCGCGAGCTGCCGCTGTACGCCTCCTACCGGGCGGTGCGGATGCTCGCCGAGCTCGGCGGCGCGGAGATCGTGCCCGGCGTCACCCACGCCGAGGCGCCGGTCGAGCGGGCCGCGGTGACGATGCCCGCCGGGCACCCCGACCGGGTGGCGGGCGTGACCTACGGCAGGGACGCCGTGGTCCGCCGCCTGGAGCAGGTCGGCTGCACGGTGGCCGGCGACGACGTGCTCACGGTGACGCCGCCGTCCTGGCGGCCCGACCTGACCGCGCCCAACGACCTCGCCGAAGAGGTCATCCGGCTGGAGGGGTACGAGGACATCCCGGCCCGGGCGCCGCGCCCGGCGGCGGGCAAGGGCCTGACCGCGCAGCAGCGGCTGCGCCGCCGGGTGGGCCGCGCTCTCGCCGGCGCCGGGTACGTGGAGGCGCTGGCCTTCCCGTTCGTCGCCGAGAAGGACCTGGACGGCCTCCAGCTCCCGGCGGACGACGCGCGGCGGCGGACGCTGCGCCTGGCGAACCCGATGTCGGAGGAGGAGCCGCTGCTGCGCACCACGCTGCTGCCGGGGCTGCTCAAGGTGCTGGCGCTCAACGTGGGGCGCGGCTTCGGCGACGCCGCGCTGTTCGAGGTCGGCGTGGTGTTCCGGCCGCGTCCGGACGCCCCGGAGCGCGCGCCGCGCCTCGCGGTCGACCGCGGTCCGACGGCGGAGGAGGTCGCCGGGCTGGAGGCCGCGCTGCCGGACCAGCCGCACCGGGTGGCGGTGGTGCTGTCCGGCGACCGCGAGCCGTCGGGCTGGTGGGGCGAGGGCCGTCCGGCGCTGTGGGCGGACGCGATCGAGGCGGCCCGCACGGTGGCCCGCGAGGTCGGCGTCGAGCTGGCGGTGAAGGCCGACCAGCACGCGCCCTGGCACCCCGGCCGCTGCGCGGCGCTGTACGCGGGCGACACGCTGGTCGGGCACGCCGGTGAGCTGCACCCGCGCGTCACGAAGGCGTACGGGCTCCCCGCGCGGTCGTGCGCGATGGAGCTGGAGCTGCGCCGCCTGGGCGAGCCGGTGGCGGTCCGCGCGCCGCACGTGTCGTCCTACCCGGTCGCGATGCAGGACGTCGCGCTGGTCGTCGACTCGGGGACGCCCGCCGCGGAGGTCGAGTCGGCGCTGCGCGACGGCGCGGGCGAGCTGCTGGAGGCGATCCGGCTGTTCGACGTCTACACCGGCGAGCAGGTGGGCGAGGGCCGCAAGTCGCTGGCGTACTCGCTGCGGTTCCGCGCCCCCGACCGGACGCTCACGGCCGAGGAGGCGTCGCAGGCCCGCGACTCCGCCGTCGCCGCCGCGTCCGAGCGGACCGGAGCCGCCCTGCGCGGCGCCTGACGGATCGCGGGCGTGCCCCGGACCCGGCGCGGGTCCGGGGCACGCCCGCGTCTCAGCCCGCGTGGCGGAGGCTCCCGTCGCGGCGGCCCGCGGAGACGAGCCGGTCCATCGAGACGGCCGCGACCGCGTACCAGCCGGCGCCCACCAGCGCCTCGATCCCGAGGAGCCCCAGGACGCGGCCGAGCGGCGCGCCGTCGAGGATGCCGCGCACCGCCTCCAGCCCGTGCACCACCGGCAGCACCTGCACCGCGATCCGCAGCGGGCCGGGCCAGAACTCCACCGGGACGTTCACACCGCCGAACGTCATGACGATCCCGTAGGCGAAGTTCAGCACCAGCCATTCGACGCCTCGCAGCCGCAATGCGATGCCGGCGAGCGCGCAGCCGTATCCGTAGCTGCCGGCGAGGATCAGCACGATGACCGGGACCGCGTACGCGGCGCGCGGCCAGGGCAGCGGGGCGCCGAGCAGCGGCGGCAGGACGACCCAGGCGACGAGCGAGCTGGTCAGCCCTGTCACCGTCCACTGCAGGCCGCGCCCCAGGTACACGGGCAGGTGCCCGGACGGTGCGATGGCCAGCAGCGGCAGCGTCCCCATGGCCCGTTCCCCGGCCAGCGAGATCACCACGATGGTGGACTCCAGGCAGGCCAGCACGACGATGTTGCCGACGAGCACGTACCGCATGGTGTCCTCGTCGCCGACGTAGCGGCCCAGCAGCGCGTAGAACGCGGCCTGGCACAGCAGCCGCACCAGCCATCCGAACGTCCACGTCTTCCACGTGTAGACGGCCCTCATCTCGGCGAACCCCAGGATCAGCGACTCCCGGGCGATCCGCAGCGCGTGCCTCATGCGAAGCCCACCGTCCCCTCCCGCCGGGTCCGGTCCACGTAGTGCCGGGTCAGCCACAGGCCCGCCGCCATCGCCGCCGCGCCCAGCGCGAGGATCGCGGCGACCGACCAGGGCCAGCCGCCCGCGTCGCCCCGGACCGCGCCGCGCAGGAGATCGGCGCTCCACGACAGGAAGACCGCCCGGCTGAGGGGGTGCAGCCAGCCGGGCAGCGCCGCGACCGGGACGAGGATGCCGCCGAGGATGTAGAAGGGGTAGCCGAGGGAGTTCTGCAGGACCTCCCGGGCCCGCGACATCACGAAGACGGCGGACATGAGGGTCGCGGTCCCGATCGTCGCGAGGCAGGTGACCGCGACCGCGAGCAGGAACAGCGCCGGGTCGGCGACCGTCAGCACCCGCCCGAACCCGAGGGCGGCCACCAGCCAGGACTCGGCGAACGCGGCCCCGCCGACGAGCACGACCGCCGCGACCCGCCCGGCCACCACCAGCGCGAGCGGGACGGGCGCGGTGAGCAGCGCGGGCATGCGCCCGGCCCAGCGGTCCTCGGCCACGATGCGCCCGGCGTAGTCGAGGGCGGCGACCCACAGCCCGATCAGCCCGGGCGCCAGCACGGCGTTGGCCGTGACGTCCGGGCGGTGCGCCGTCAGCGCCAGCATGGTCGTCGTCTGCATCGGCACGATGAGCAGGATGAGGGCGTGCTCCGGGCCGCGCCGCGACAGCGCCGCCTGGAGCGCGACGGCGTGCCACACCGCGCGGAGCGCGCTCATACCCGCATCCCCCGGTCGCCGACCGCGCGCAGGTAGACCTCTTCGAGGGTCGGCCGGCCGCGCCGCGCGGTGAGCACGTCGCGCTCCAGCAGCCAGGCCAGGACGCGGCGGGTGCCGTCCCGGTCCGCGGTGTGGGCGCGCCACGCCTCGCCGTCGCGGTGCTCGACGTCCGTGACATCCGGCAGGTCCGCGAGGGCTCCGGCGAGTGCGGCGTCGGGGTGGGTGAAGTCGACGCACTCGCGGTCGCCGAGGAACCGGCCGATCCCGGCGGGGTCGCCGGTCAGCAGCATCCGGCCGCGGTCGATGAGCGTGACCCGGTCGCAGAGCGCCGCGGCCTCGTCCATGTCGTGGGTGGCCAGCAGGAACGTGCGGCCCTCGGCGCGCAGGTCGAGCACGAGCCGGCGGAACGCGCCGGCGGCGACGGGGTCGAGCCCCGAGGTCGGCTCGTCCAGGAACAGCACGCGCGGCTCGTGCAGCAGCCCCCGCGCCAGGTGGAGCCGCTGGCGCATCCCGCGCGAGAACCTCTCCACGGGGTCGTCGGCCCGCTCGGCCAGCCCGACGCGCTCCAGCAGCGCGGCGGCGCGCCGGCGGGACGTCCGGGAGTCCAGCTTGTGGAGCGCGCCCCAGAACAGCAGGTTCCGGCGGGCGCTCAGCCGGTCGTAGAGGCCGCGGTCGCCGCCGAGCACGAGCCCGACCAGCGCCCGGACGGCGCGGGTGTCGGTCACGACGTCGTGGCCGAGGATCCGCGCCGAGCCGCCCGACGGCAGCAGCACGGTGGAGAGGATCTCGACGAGGGTGGTCTTGCCCGCGCCGTTCGGCCCGAGCAGCCCGTGGATCTCGTTCTGCGCGACGGTCAGGGTCAGGTCGTCCAGCGCGACGACGGGGTCCCGGCGCTTGCGCGCGTAGGTGCGGCGCAGGCGGGAGGTGTGCACGGCGGCTTCCATGCTCCGACGCTCGCCGTAAGGCGTGCCCGCGGGCCATAAGGAGGCGCCTTATCCGCGCGGCCGCCGGCCTAGGCCAGGCCGCGGTCGCGGGCGGCGGCGGCCGCCTCGCCGCGGGACGCGACCCCGAGCTTGGCGAGGATGTTGGAGACGTGGACGCTCGCGGTCTTGGGAGAGATGACCAGTTCCTCGGCGATCTCCCGGTTGGAGCGCCCGCGCGCCAGCAGCCGGACCACCTCCGACTCGCGGGCGGTGAGCGGGCCGCCGGACTGGCCCGCCAGGCCAGCGCGGCGGGCGCGTTCGGAGATGCGCCGGGCCAGCGGCGCCGCGCCGAGGTCGGCGGCGATCCCGGCGGCGCGGTGGAACCGTGCGGCGGCCGCCGTCCGGTCCCCGGCCGCGAGGTCGGCGCAGGCGGCGTCGAACAGCGCGCCGGCCAGCGGGTACGGCTGCTTCAGCCGTTCCCAGGCGTCGACCACCCAGTCCCAGGGGGCGGTGCCTTCGGTCAGGGCGGCCACCGCCGCCTGGTGGGCCGCCTCGACCGGGGTGGCGGCGGGCAGCCGCGCGGCGACCTCGGCCACCCGGGGAAGCGACGGTCCGCCGGCGCGGGCGGCGGCCTCCAGCAGCGGCCAGGCGTAGCAGGGCTGGACGGTCAGGCGCGGATGGCGCAGGACGGCGTCGGCGGTCGCACGGGCCGCCGGCCGGTCGTCCTCCGCCAGCCGCCACTCGATGACCATCTGGGCCAGCGGCAGCGTGGTCTGGGGGAACCCGGCGTCGAGCGGCAGGGCCAGGACTTGCGGATCGGGTTCCGGGCCCGCTCCGCGGGCGGCCAGCAGCGCGGTGCGCCAGATCATCATCTGCACGCGGAAGGCGGGGCCGTGGTGGCGGGCCAGCCGCCGCCGGAGCATGCCGGCCGCCTCGTCCCAGCGGCCGAGGCGGTACAGCGCCTCCACCTCGTTGACGGCCAGGGGCAGCCCCGCGCTGTGCGCCAGGCCCGCCTCCTCCGCGGCGGCGACGCCCTCGGCGACCGACGCCAGCGCGTCGGCGAGGCGGCCGGCGTTGAGGTGGCAGTGCGCCAGGAAGTTCAGGGCCCGGACGCGCACGCGCGCAGGGAGGCCGCGCCGCCGGAGCCGCTCCAGGGACGTGATGTCGCCGTCGCCGTCCCACGCCGCGGCGGCCGCGACCGTGACCTCCAGATCCTGGGTCATCGACGACCGGCCGAGGCGGCGGTCCAGCTCGATGCCCTCCCGGCCGAGCCGTTCCGCCTCGCGCGTCTCGCCGTAGACCAGGAGCCGGCCGCTGAGCCGCCCCAGGGCCAGGACGCGGACGGGTCCGGGCTCGGCGGCGAGCCGTTCGGCCCGCCGGAGGTCGTCCAGCTCGGCGTCGTCGCCCTGGTACCCGAGCATCAGCGCGCGGAGGGTCAGCAGCTCGGCCGCGTGCTCGTCGCCCGTCTCGTCCAGCATCCGCTGCACGAGCGGAAGGCCGCGGCCCGGGTCGCCGGCCGAACCGGCGGCCCGGGCCGCCTCCGCCATGACCTCGTGGCGGCCGAGGCCGATGCGGGACGCGGCGCCGGGGACGCGGTCCCACAGGTCGAGGACGCGTTCGAGGAGGTCCAACTGCTCGGCGTGGGCGGTGGCGGCCTTGCGCTCCCCGGCGGCCCGCCACGCGGCGGCCAGCGCCCTGGCGTGGTCGCCGCAGCCCTGCCAGTGGACGGCCAGCGCGCTCGCCGGGGCGTCGCTGAGCTCCGGCGAGCGCTCGATGGCCTCGGCGAACCGCCGGTGGAGGGCGGACCGCTCGCCGGGGAGCATGTCCTCGTGGACGGCCTCCCGGATGAGCGCGTGCCGGAACGCGTACCCGTCGCCGTCCACGACCAGCAGGCCGTGGTCGACGGCCGGGCGCAGCGCCTCGCTCAGCTCCGGTTCGGGCAGGCCGGTCACCGCGGCCAGCAGGCCGTGCCCCGCTCCGGCCCCGGCGGCGCCGACGGCCCGGAGCACCTCGCCGGTCGCCCGGGGGAGGCGGTGGACGCGCGCGAGCAGCAGGTCCCGCAGGGAACCCGGCACCGCGGTGCCGGGGCTCGCGACGATCGCCTCGACGAAGAGGGGATTGCCGCCGCCGCGCGCGTGAGCGTCCCGCACCGCCTCGGGGTCGGCGCCGCCGAGGATGCCGCACACCTGGTCGGCGACCTCGTCCGGGGTGAGGGGCGGCAGGTCCAGCCGGGCCACGTGGGGGAGGCGGGCCAGTTCGGCGAACCACGGCCGCGTGCCGGGCTCCTCGGGGCGGAAGGTGACCACCGGCAGCACCGCGGCGCGCGGCGGGTTGCGGAACAGGAACGTCAGCAGGTCGCGGGTGGAGCCGTCGGCCCAGTGGGCGTCCTCGATGACCAGCGTGACCGGTCCGGCCTCCGCCAGCCGCTCGATCAGGGTGAGGACCCGCTCGAACAGCCGCAGCCGGCCGGCGCCGTCGTCGGGCGGGGGCGTCGCGGCGGTCAGGTCGGGCATGAGCCGGGCCAGGTCCGGCAGGGCCGCCGCCGGGGTCAGCGAGACGATCGCGTCCCGCCCTGCGCTCCGAAGGACCGCGCTGAACGGGGCGTAGGGGAGGCCGGCGACACCGAGGTCGAGGCAGGCGCCGGTGAGCGTGCGCAGGTCCCGGGTGAACTCGGCGACCAGGCGCGTCTTGCCGCCGCCCGCCTCGGCGCCGACGAGCACGGCCGCGGCCTCGCCCGCGCACGCCCGCGCGTACGCCGCGCGTAACGCGCGCAGTTCCGCTGTGCGCCCGGCGAACAGCGGGCTGACGGTCCCCATCTGGACAAGCATGCCGATTCTTAACGCTACTTGTGTTGCGATAAGTCGTCCGGTAATCTGTACCGCGTCACATCGCCGCCCGGTTGGGGAGTCCATTGAGGATCTGAGGTCCGACACCGCGCAGTGGCCGCTATAGGCCCGCGCACGTGACCTCAGTGCGGACTTCTTCCCCGCCGGGCTTTTCCATGCCCGCCGGCGCGTCGCGCGATCCGCGGTGTCTCCATGCGTCCCGCACCTTCTCCCACCCATCCATGGAGGCCGCCCATGTCATTCGCCATCGTGTGCTCGGACCTGTCGTTCGCCTGGGAGGACGGCACCGTCGTGCTGGACGGGCTGGACGCCGCGTTCGGCACCGGCCGGACGGGCCTGATCGGCGTCAACGGCTCCGGCAAGTCCACCCTGCTGAAGATCATCGCCGGTGAGCTGCGTCCCGGCTCGGGCACCGTCAGCGTGGAGGGGGAGATCGGCTACCTGCCGCAGAACCTCGTCCTCGACGACACCGCCACGGTCTCGGACCTGCTCGGCATCACCGCGACCCGCGCGGCGCTGCACGCCATCGAGCGCGGCGAGGCCACGGAGGAGAACTTCACCGCGGTCGGGGACGACTGGGACGTCGAGGAGCGCGCCCGCGCCGAACTCGACCGGCTCGGCCTCGGCCATCTCGACCTGGACCGGACGGTCCCGACGCTGTCGGGCGGCGAGGCCGTGATGACCGGGCTGGCGGCCCGGTTCCTCGCCCGTCCCGACGTCCTGCTGCTCGACGAGCCGACCAACAACCTGGACCTGGACGCGCGCCACCGCCTGTACGAGGCGGTCGCGTCCTGGACGGGCGTGCTCGTCGTCGTCAGCCACGACCGGGAGCTGCTCGACCGCGTCGACGAGATCGCCGACCTGCGCGACGGCGCCGTCCGGTCCTTCGGCGGCAACCTCTCGGCCTACGAGGACCTGCTCGCCGTCGAGCGGGAGGCCGCGGAGCGGACGGTCCGGGCCGCCGAGACCGACCTGCGCCGCCAGAAGCGCGAACTGGAGGAGGCCCACGTCAAGCTCGCCCGGCGCAAGCGCTACGGCAACAAGATGCAGGAGAACAAGCGCGAGCCCAAGATCGTGATGGGCGAGCGCAAGCGGCAGGCCCAGGTCTCGGCGGGCAAGCACCGCATCATGCACGAGGAGCGGCTCGCCGACGCCCGCACGCGGCTCACCGAGGCGGAGGAGGCCGTCCGCGAGGACGCCGGGATCCGCGTCGAGCTGCCCGCCACCCGCGTCCCGGCGGGCCGGACGGTCCTGACCGTGACGGGCCTGACCGCGCCCGAGCCGGAGCCCGGGACGCTGGCGGAGCTGATCGTCCGAGGGCCGGAGCGGATCGCGCTCGTCGGGCCGAACGGCTCGGGCAAGACCACGTTCCTGCGGGCCCTCGGGGGCGACCGCGTCCCCGAGGGCACGGCGGTGAAGCTCGGGGTGGACGGCGTCCGCTACCTGCCGCAGCGGCTCGACGTCCTCGACGAGGCCCTCAGCGTCGTCGAGAACGTCCGCGTGCAGGCGCCGTCGGCGCCGCCGGCGCGGATCCGGGCGGGATTGGCGCGGTTCCTGTTCCGCGGTGCGCGGGCCGACCAGCCCGCCGGGACCCTGTCGGGCGGCGAGCGGTTCCGCGCCGTGCTGGCGTCGCTGCTGCTCGCCGAGCCCGCCCCGCAGCTGCTGCTGCTGGACGAGCCGACGAACAACCTCGACATGGCCAGCGCCGCGCAACTCGGGCAGGCGCTCGCAGCCTACGAGGGCGCGCTGGTCGTGGTCAGCCACGACGTGCCGTTCCTGCGCACGCTCGGCATCACCCGCTGGCTGCGCATGGACCGGGCGTCCGGTCTCACCGAGGTCGAGCCGATGTAGAACACGCGGCGGCCCCCGCGCGGCCGGAACCGCGCGGGGGCCGCCGAAGGGCCGGTCAGGTCAGCACGCGCTTGGTGAAGGTGCGGGTCGCCCCCCACGCCAGCAGGGCCGTCCCGCCGACGATGGCGAGCAGGAACGCCCACACCGGCATGTGCGGGATCTCCGGCGTGAGCGCGCTGCGCAGCCCCTCGCTGACGTACACCAGCGGGTTGAACAGGCTGAGGATCTGCAGCCAGCGGATGTCGTCGAGCGCCGACCACGGGTAGTAGACGCACCCGAGCATCGTCATCGGCAGCAGCACCATCGCGAACAGCACCTGGACCTTCTGCGGGTTCATCAGGGTGCCGAGCAGCAGCCCGCCGGACGCCGACATCAGCGCGCCGACCACCATCACCGCGATCAGGACCGGCCAGTTGTCCACGTGCACCTCGGGCGACTGGCCCTCGGCGTGGATGAACAGGACCGCGGGGAACACCAGCAGCCCGCCGATCAGGCCCTGGACCGCCGCCGCGATGATCTTCTGCACGGCCAGCAGCGGCACCGGCACCGGCGCCAGCGCCCGGTCCGTGATCGACTTCTGCCAGTTCAGCTCCATCATCAGCGGGAAGATCACCGCCATCATCGCCTGCATGATGATCGACGAGCCGACGAGCCCGGGCAGCAGGATGGTGGAGAACGTCGGCCCGCCGGGCCCGCCCGCCATGGCGCCGCCGCCGAGCTTCGGCAGCACGTAGGCGAACACGAACACGAACATGACCGGCTGCACCAGCACCCGGACGAACGTCGACAGGAAGTTCTTGCGCATGACGAGCGCCTCGCGCGCCATCATCGCGGCGAACGTGCGGGGCACCGTGGCCCGCGCCGGCGGCGGCGGTGCCAGAACGGCGGGGGCGGAGGTGGCGGTCACTCGCGGTAGTCCCTTCCGGTGAGGGTGAGGAAGACGGTCTCCAGGCTCGGGCGCAGCTGCGTCGCGTCGGTGACGCCCACGCCGGCGGCCGAGCCGATCGTGACGAGCTCGCCGAGGATGCCGTCGGGCTCGGCCGCGAACACGCGGACCTGGCCGTCGGTGACCTCGACCTTGCTGATGCCGGTCCGGTCGCCGAGCTTCTTGATCTCCTGCGGGGCGGGGGCGTCGTAGGTCACCGTGATGACGGTGTCGGCGCCGGCGCTGGACTTCAGCTGGTCGACAGTGCCGCTGGCGAGGACCTTGCCGTGGTCGACGACCGCGACCCGGTCGCAGAGCGCCTCGGCCTCCTCCATGTAGTGGGTGGTGAGGACGATCGTCTGCCCGCCCGCCTGCAGCCCCCGCAGCACCTCCCAGAGGTTGGTGCGGGTCTGCGGGTCGAGGCCGGCGGTCGGCTCGTCCAGGAACAGCACCTCGGGGCCGTGCATGAGGGCGCGGCAGATCATCACGCGCTTGGCCTGCCCGCCGGAGATCTCGAACGGGTTGCCGCCGCGCTGCTCGGTCAGCCCGAACAGCTCCAGCAGCTCGGCGGCGCGCTTGCGGGCGTCCCGCGCGCCGAGCCCGAAGTACCGGCCGCGGAACTCCAGGTTCTCGGCGACGGTGAGCTCGTTGTCGAGGGTGTTGTTCTGCGAGACCACGCCGATGCGGCGCTTGATCTCGACGGCGTCCTTCACCACGTCCAGGCCGGACACCTGGGCGCTGCCGCCGGTCGGGACGACGAGCGTGGTGAGCATGCCGATCGTGGTCGACTTGCCCGCGCCGTTCGGGCCGAGCAGGCCGAAGAACTCGCCGCGCGGGACGTCCAGGTCGATGCCCTGGACGGCGGGCACCGCGGGGCGCGGTCCGGACGCGGGATAGGTCTTCCTCAAGTCGACCGTGCGAACGGCGGTTTCGGGGGGATTGGTCACGCGCCGTCTCCCTTCGCTTCCTCGTCGGGGGAGTAGTTCTCGAATTTCTGGATCAGCCTGAGCAGGAACCGGCGGACGGCCGCCTCGTCGTCCTCGTCGACGACGTCGTAGAGGCGGGAGAGCTCGCGGCCGATGGGGCCGGACTTCTCGGCCAGGAACCGCCGGCCGGAGTCGGTGATGAGCAGCATCACGCCGCGCCGGTCCCGGTAGGAGCGCTCGCGCCGCACGTGCCCGTTGCGCTCCAGCGTGTCGACGACCGAGGTGACCGTGGCGGGGGTGACCATCAGGCGCTTGGCGACCTCCCCGGGGCGCAGGCCGTCCTCGACGATGAGCAGGCGCAGCAGGAAGAAGCCCGCCGGGCTGATGCCGTGCCGCTCGATGATGCGCCACACGATCGGGCCCGACAGCCGTGAGGCGGCGCCGAAGAGCCGCCCGACCGGCCACTCCTCCACGGGACCGAACAACTTGAGGTCCTCTAGGCCGTGGTTCTCCATGCGAGTGATGTTAGGGCACTGATGTTTAGGGAGGAAATCATTAGATGCCTAAGTACTTGCCCTGTGGCGCTTGTCTCAGCGGTGTGAAAGACGTAACCCGTCGTTGAATAGACATCCAGTCTCATGCATACTCTTGCTTACTGTTATCGAAGGGCAGAGTGGACATGGGAATCCGGACGGCGGTCGCCGGCGCCAGCGGCTACGCGGGCGGCGAGGTGCTGCGCATCCTGGCGGGACATCCAGAGTTCGAGATCGGCGCGCTGACGGCGGGCGCCAACGCGGGCGCCGAGCTCGGCGCGCACCAGCCCCACCTGCGATCCCTGGCCGGGCGCGTCCTGGAGGAGACCACCCCCGGCACGCTCTCAGGCCACGACGTGGTGTTCCTGGCCCTGCCGCACGGCCGGTCCGGGCCGCTCGCCGAGCAGCTCGGCGAGGACGTCCTGGTCATCGACTGCGGCGCCGACCACCGGCTCGCCGACCCCGCCGACTGGGAGAAGTTCTACGGCACGCCCCACGCGGGCACCTGGCCCTACGGCCTGCCCGAACTGCCCGGCCACCGGGACGCGCTGCGCTCCGCCAGGCGCGTCGCCGTGCCCGGCTGCTACCCGACGGCCGTCTCGCTCGCGATGTTCCCGGCGCTCGCCGCCGGCCTCGCAGAACCCGACGTCGTCGTGGTGGCGGCGTCGGGCACCTCCGGGGCCGGGCGGGCCCTCAAGCCCCATCTGCTGGGCAGCGAGGTGATGGGCTCGGTGTCCGCCTACGCCGCCGGCGGCACGCATAGGCATACGCCCGAGATGATCCAGAACCTGAGCGCGGCGGCGGGCGAGCCGGTCACGGTCTCCTTCACCCCGACGCTCGCGCCGATGAGCCGCGGCATCCTCGCCACCTGCACCGCGAAGCTGCGTCCCGGCGTCACCGCCGCCGCGCTGCGCGCCGCCTACGAGGAGGCCTACGCGGGCGAGCCGTTCCTCGGGCTGCTGCCGGAGGGGCAGTGGCCCGCCACCTCCATGACCCTCGGCGCGAACACCGTCCTCGTCCAGGTCGCGCTGGACGAGGCGGCCGGGCGCGTCGTCGTGGTCGCCGCCGTCGACAACCTCACCAAGGGCACCGCGGGCGGCGCGGTGCAGAGCGCCAACCTCGCCCTCGGCCTCCCGGAAGAACTCGGGCTGACCACGATCGGAGTGTCCCCTTGAGCGTCACCGCCCCCCGGGGTTTCCGCGCCGCCGGCGTCGTCGCCGGGCTGAAGGACAGCGGCAACCGCGACCTGGCCCTCGTCGTCAACGACGGTCCGTCCCGCGCGGCCGCCGGCGTCTTCACCCGCAACCGGGTGCGGGCCGCGCCCGTCCTGTGGTCGGAGCAGGTCCTCAAGGGCGCCCGCGTCCGCGCCGTCGTGCTGAACGCGGGCGGCGCCAACGCCTGCACCGGCGCCCCCGGCTTCCAGGACACCCACGCCACCGCCGAGAAGGCCGCCGAGCTGCTGGACGACTCGGCCGGCGAGATCGCCGTCTGCTCCACCGGGCTGATCGGCGAGCGGCTGCCGATGGACCTGCTGCTGCCCGGCGTCGAGAAGGCCGCCGCCGAGCTGTCGCGCGGCGACGGCGGGCTCGCCGCCGCCGACGCGATCCGCACCACCGACACCGTCGCCAAGATCTCGTTCCGGCAGGGCGCCGGCGGCTACATGATCGGCGCGATGGCGAAGGGCGCGGGCATGCTCGCCCCCTCCCTGGCCACCATGCTCTGCGTCGTCACCACCGACGCCGACCTGCCCGCGGAAACGCTCGACCGGGCGCTGCGCGCGGCCACCGGCGTCACGCTCGACCGGCTCGACTCCGACGGGTGCATGTCCACCAACGACACCGTGCTGCTGCTGGCGTCGGGCGCAGCCGAGGTCGTCCCGGACGAGGAGGAGTTCACCGCGCTGCTCACCGAGGTGTGCGGCGACCTCACCCGGCAGCTGCTCGTGGACGCCGAGGGCGCGTCCAAGGCCATCGCGATCGAGGTCGTCGGCGCCGCGTCCGAGGACGACGCGGTCACCGTCGGGCGCTCCGTCGCCCGCAACAACCTGCTCAAGTGCGCGATCCACGGCGAGGACCCCAACTGGGGCCGGGTGCTGTCGGCCGTCGGCACCACCGACGCGGTGTTCGAGCCCGACCACCTCAACGTCGCGATCAACGGCGTGTGGGTGTGCCGGAACGGCTCGTTCGGCGACGACCGCGACAAGGTCGACCTGCGCCCCCGCGACGTGACGATCACCGTCGACCTGTCCGCGGGCCCGCACAGCGCCACCGTCTGGACCACCGACCTCACGGCCGACTACGTCCACGAGAACTCGGCGTACTCGACATGAGCGCGGTGACCTCGGGCGCGGAGATGCGCAAGAACCGGCTGGGCGTCATGAGCAAGGCCGAGACCCTGATCAAGGCCCTGCCGTGGCTGGAGCGGTTCCACGGCACGACCGTCGTGATCAAGTACGGCGGGCACGCCATGACCGACGAGGAGCTGCGCCACTCCTTCGCCGAGGACGTGGTGTTCCTGCGCTACGCGGGGCTGAAGCCCGTGATCGTGCACGGCGGCGGCCCGCAGATCAACGCGGCGCTGGCCCGCAACGGCATCGACTCGACGTTCACCGCCGGCCTGCGGGTCACCACCCCGGAGGCCATGGAGGTCGTCCGGATGGTGCTGACCGGGCAGGTGCAGCGCGACGTCGTCGGGCTGATCAACCGGCACGGCCCGTTCGCGGTCGGCATGTCCGGCGAGGACGCGAACCTGTTCACCGCCGAGCGCAAGCGGGCGGTCGTGGACGGCGCGCCCGTCGACATCGGCCAGGTCGGCGAGATCGTCGAGGTGCAGGTCGGGGCCGTGCGGGCGCTGCTGGACGACGGCCGCGTCCCGGTGGTCTCCAGCATCGCGCGCGGCGACGACGGCGAGGTCTACAACGTCAACGCCGACACCGCCGCCGCCGCGCTGGCCGTCGCGCTCGACGCGGCGAAGCTCGTCGTCCTCACCGACGTCGAGGGCCTCTACGCCGACTGGCCCGACAGCGACGACGTCATCGACAGGCTCACCACCGACGAGCTGGCCGTGCTGCTGCCGGACCTGTCGGCGGGGATGGTGCCCAAGATGGAGGCCTGCCTCGCGGCCGTGCGCGGCGGCGTCCCGCAGGCCCACGTCCTGGACGGCCGGGTCCTGCACTCGCTGCTGCTGGAGATCTTCACCGACGAAGGGATCGGAACGATGGTGCTGCCCAGCCCTCCGGGAGCGACCGGGGCGGAGGAGACCTCATGAGCGATCTCAGGGAGCGGTTCGAGGCGGCGTTCATGCCGAACTACGGCGTCCCGCCCGTGGCGCTCGCGCGCGGCGAGGGCTGCCGGGTGTGGGACACCGACGGCCGCGAGTACCTCGACCTCATCGCGGGGATCGCGGTCAGCTCGCTCGGGCACGGCCACCCCGCGCTCGTCGAGGCGGTGGCGTCCCAGGCCGCGACCATCGCGCACACGTCCAACCTCTTCCTGCACGAGCCGGAGGTGCTGCTCGCCGAGCGGCTGCGGGAACTGCTGGGCGGCGACGGCAAGGTGTTCCTGGCCAACAGCGGCACCGAGGCGAACGAGTGCGCGCTCAAGCTCGCCCTCAAGTACGGGAAGGCGAACGGGCGCCCGTACGTCGTCGCGGCCGAGGACGGCTTCCACGGCCGGACGCTCGGCGCGCTGAGCCTGACCGGCAAGGCCGCGATCCGGGAGCCGTTCGGGCCGTTCGGCATCGACGTCCGCTTCGTCCCGTACGGGGACGCGGGCGCGCTCGAGGCCGCGGTGGACGAGCACTGCGCGGCGGTGTTCCTGGAGCCCACCCAGGGCGAGGCCGGGGTCGTCCCGCCGCCGGACGGCTACTTCGCCGCCGTCCGCCGGATCTGCGACGCGGCGGGCGCGCTGTTCGTCGCCGACGAGATCCAGTCCGCGATCGGCCGCACCGGCACCTGGTTCGCCTTCGAGCACGAGGACGCCAGGCCCGACGTCCTCACCCTCGCCAAGGGCCTCGGCGGCGGCCTGCCGATCGGGGCGTGCGTCGCGTTCGGCCCGCACGGCGACCTGTTCGCCAAGGGCGACCACGGCAGCACGTTCGGCGGCAACCCGGTCGCCGCGGCGGCGGCCCTCGCCGTCCTCACCACCATCGAGAAGGACGGCCTGCTCGCCCACGCCGCCTCCGTGGGGGAGTCCCTCGCCGCCGGGCTCGACGCCGTCGACCACCCGCTGCTCGCGGGCGTGCGGGGCCGCGGGCTGTGGCTGGCGACCGTGCTGACCGGGCCGCACGCGGCCGCGGTGGAGGCCGCCGCCCGCGACGCGGGCTTCCTGGTCAACGCGCTCCGGCCGGACGCGGTGCGCCTCGCGCCGCCGCTGGTCCTGACCGCCGAGCAGGCGGACTCGTTCACCGAGGCGTTCCCCGGTATCCTCGACGCCGCCGCCACCGAGCAGGAGAAGCGACCGTGACCAGGCACTTTCTGCGGGACGACGACCTCACCCCCGGCGAGCAGGCCGAAGTCCTCGACCTCGCCGCGCAGGTGAAGAAGGACCGCTTCGGCCACCGGCCGCTGGAGGGCCCGCGCTCGGTGGCCGTGCTGTTCGACAAGCCGTCCACGCGGACCCGGCTGTCGTTCGCCGTCGGCATCGCCGAGCTCGGCGGCAACCCCCTGGTGATGGACGCGGGAACGAGCCAGCTCGGCCGCGGCGAGACCATCGCCGACACCGCCCGCGTCCTCGAACGCCAGGTCAGCGCCATCGTGTGGCGCACGGCCGGGCAGGAGCGCATCGAGGAGATGGCCGCCGGCACCGCGGTCCCGGTCGTCAACGCCCTCACCGACGAGTTCCACCCCTGCCAGATCCTCGCCGATCTCCAGACGGTCCGGGAGGCCAAGGGCGGCCTCGCCGGCGCCACCCTCGCCTACTTCGGTGACGGCGCCAACAACATGGCGCACTCCTACCTGCTCGGCGGAGCCACCGCGGGGATGCACGTCCGGATCGGCACCCCCGCCTCCCTGCCGCCCGACCCCGCGGTCGTCGCGCGCGCGACGGAGATCGCGGCCGCGACCGGCGGGTCCGTGACGGTCACCGCCGACGCCGCCGCGGCCGCCGCGGGAGCCGACGTCCTCGCCACCGACACGTGGGTGTCGATGGGCCAGGACGGCAAGGACACCTCGCTGTACGAGCCGTACTCGGTGACCGAGGGGCTGCTCGCACTCGCCGACCCCGAAGCGATCGTGCTGCACTGCCTGCCCGCCTACCGCGGCAAGGAGATCGCCGCCTCCGTCCTCGACGGCCCGCGGAGCCGGGTCTGGGACGAGGCCGAGAACCGGCTGCACGCGCAGAAGGCGCTGCTCGTGTGGCTCCTGGAGCGCTCCCGGTGACGACCCCCATGACCAAGGCCGCGCGGCACGCCCGGGTGATCGAGCTGCTGACCCGGCACCCCGTCCACTCGCAGGGGGAGCTCGCGAAGCTCCTCGGGGACGAGGGCGTCGAGGTCACCCAGGCCACGCTGTCCCGCGACCTGGTCGAGATCGGCGCGGTGAAGCTGCGCGCCGACGACGGCAGCCTGATCTACGCCGTCCCGGGCGAGGGCGGCGAGCGGATCCGCCGCGCCCGCACCGGCGCCGCCGAGACCTTCACCGGGCGGCTCTCCCGGCTCGCCGCCGAGCTGCTGGTGTCGGCCGAGGCGTCGGCGAACCTGGTCATGGTGCGGACCCCGCCGGGCGCGGCCCAGTACCTGGCCTCGGCGATCGACCACGCCGAGTGGCCGTCCATCCTCGGCACCGTCGCGGGCGACGACTCCATCCTCGTCATCGCCCGCGACCCCGACGGCGGGGAGGACGTCGCCCAGGCGCTGCTGCGGCTGACCAGTACGCGCGAGCGACGAACCCAGGGGCCGGGAGGCCCCGTTCACGACCCGTCCTGACCCGCGGGACGCGGCGGATTCGCCGTACGCTGTTGCGGACGCCGGCGCCGCGGCGTCCGGCGGGTGCGTCCGTTCCGTACCCGTGCGGGGCGGCGTGGTGAGATGGCAGTTGACCGAACGACCAGTGGTGGGAAGAAGAGGATTCTCCGTGACCAAGGCACCGACGCGGCTGTGGGGCGGCCGGTTCGAAGGCGGCCCGTCGGACGCGCTCGCGCGGCTCTCGGTGAGCGTCCAGTTCGACTGGCGGCTCGCCCCCTACGACCTGATGGGATCGCGCGCGCACGCACGCGTCCTCAACCGGGCGGGCCTGCTCACCGACGACGAGCTCGAGCGCATGATCGGTGCCCTGGACGACCTGGAGGAGGCGTGCCGGAGCGGCGAGTTCCGGCCCACGGTCGCCGACGAGGACGTCCACACCGCCCTTGAGCGCGGCCTGCTGGAGCGCCTCGGCGCCCTCGGCGGCAAGCTGCGCGCCGGCCGCAGCCGCAACGACCAGGTCGCCACCGACCTGCGCCTGTACCTGCGCGACCACGTCCGGCAGATCGTGTCGCGGCTGGTCGAGCTGGAGACCGCGCTCATCGCGCAGGCCGAGCACAACCTCGGCGTCGCCGCGCCCGGCATGACCCACCTGCAGCACGCCCAGCCCGTGCTGTTCTCGCACCAGCTCCTCGCGCACGTCCAGCCGCTCACCCGCGACATCGACCGGCTGCGCGACTGGGACCGCCGCGCCGCCGTGTCCCCGCTCGGCTCCGGCGCCCTCGCCGGCTCCTCCCTGCCGCTCGACCCGCAGGCCACCGCCGCCGAGCTCGGCTTCGACGCCGCCGCGCCCAACTCCATGGACGCCGTCGCCGACCGCGACTTCGTCGCCGAGTTCCTCTTCGCGGCCGCCCTGATCGGCGTGCACCTCTCCCGCCTCGGCGAGGAGGTCTGCCTGTGGGCCTCGCAGGAGTTCCGCTGGATCGAGATGGATGACACCTACGCCACCGGGTCGTCGATCATGCCCCAGAAGAAGAACCCCGACGTCGCCGAGCTGGCGCGCGGCAAGGCCGGCCGCCTCATCGGGCACCTCGTCGGCCTGCTCACCACTCTGAAGGGCCTCCCGCTCACCTACAACCGCGACCTGCAGGAGGACAAGGAGGGCGCGTTCGACGCCGTCGAGACGCTGCTGCTCGTGCTGCCCGCCATGTCCGGGCTCATCGCGACCATGCGGGTCAACACCGAGCGGCTGGAGGCTCTCGCCCCGGACGGCTTCGCCCTCGCCACCGACCTCGCCGAACTTCTCGTCCGGCGCGGCGTGGCGTTCCGCGACGCCCACGAGGTCGTCGGGCACCTCGTCGTCTGGTGCCAGGTCAACGACAAGGACTTCGACGACCTCACCGACGAGGAGCTCGGCAAGGTGTCGCCGCACCTGACGCCGGACGTCCGCGAGGTGCTGAACGTCCAGGGCGCCCTCGCGTCCCGCAAGGCCTACGGGGGGACGGCGCCCGACCGCGTCCGCGAGCAGATCGGCGCCCTGCGCACGCTCGTCAACGGCCACGCCGCCTGGGCCGCCGGCTCGGACTCCTGAACCGGAGAGGGGCGGCCGCCCTGGTGCAGGCCGCCCCCTAGGCTGGTCGATCGGTGAGGCTTTCCCTAGACCACGGTGAGGCGATGGACGCGGCGGTGCTGCCCAGGGAGTTCTTCGACGGCCCGGTGGAGGAGGTCGCGCCCGCGCTGCTCGGGCACGTGATCAGCCACCGCACCCCGGAGGGGGAGGTGGCCGCCCGGCTCACCGAGGTGGAGGCGTACGCGGGCCAGCTGGACCCGGCGTCCCACGCCTACCGGGGGCGGACCCCTCGCAACGAGGTCATGTTCGGGCCGCCCGGGCACGTCTACGTCTACTTCACCTACGGCATGCACTTCTGCATGAACCTCGTGTGCGGACCGGACGGAACGTCCATGGCGGTGCTGCTCCGCGCCGGCGAGATCATCGAGGGTGAGGACATCGCCCGGGCGCGCCGTCCCCGCTCGACCGTCCGCGACCTGGCCCGCGGCCCGGCCCGGCTCTGCCAGGCCCTCGGCGTCGCCCGCGAGCAGAACGGCCTGGACGTGTGCACGCCGGGCGGGGAGATGACGGTCCTCAGGGGCGAGCCCGCCGACCCGGACCTGATCCGAAACGGGCCCCGCACCGGGGTCAACGGTGCCAAGGAGGTCCCGTGGCGGTTCTGGATCGACGGCGACCCGACCGTCTCCCCGTACCGCCCGCACGTCCCGAGGCAGCGCAGGAACATCACCGCGGGCAAGTGACCCGGCCGCGGTCGCTGCCGCGGTCGGCCGGTACCCGCCCCACCGGGGCGGACGTTGAATATCGTTGGCGTGACAGCCGCCCGCCGGTGCAGGGTGGTGGGCACAGGAAAGCAAGCCGGAGACGAGGGAGACCGTGACCGACATTTTGGATGATCTCGCGTGGCGCGGCCTGATCGCGCAGTCCACCGACCTGGACGAACTGCGGGCGCTGCTCGCCGCGGGACCGGTCACCCTCTATTGCGGCTTCGACCCGACGGCGCCCTCGCTGCACCTCGGCAACCTGATCCAGATCCTCACGCTGCGCCGCTTCCAGAAGGCCGGCCACCGGCCGATCGGCCTGGTCGGCGGCGCCACGGGGCTGATCGGCGACCCGAGCGGCAAGAGCGCCGAGCGCGTCCTGAACTCGGAGGAGACCGTCGCCGGGTGGGTCGAGCGGGTCCGCGGCCAGGTGTCGAAGTTCCTCGACTTCGACGAGGGCCCGACCGCCGCGACCATGGTGAGCAACCTCGACTGGACCGGCCCCATGTCGGCCGTCGAGTTCCTGCGCGACATCGGCAAGCACTTCCCGGTCAACCGGATGCTCGCCCGGGAGACGGTCAAGGCCCGGCTCGACACCACCGGGATGAGCTACACCGAGTTCAGCTACGTCCTGCTCCAGTCCATGGACTTCCTTGAGCTGTACCGGCGCCACGGGTGCCGGCTGCAGACCGGCGGCAGCGACCAGTGGGGCAACCTCACCGCGGGCGTCGACCTGATCCGGCGCGTCGAGGGGGGCAGCGCGCACGCGCTCACCACGCCGCTGCTGACCAAGGCGGACGGGTCCAAGTTCGGCAAGACCGCGGGCGGCGAGACCTACTGGCTCGACCCCGAGCTGACGTCGCCGTACGCGTTCTACCAGTTCTGGATCAACGCCGACGACCGGGACGTGGAGAAGTTCCTGAAGTTCTTCAGCTTCCGTCCCCGCGAGGAGATCGAGGACCTGGTCAAGCAGGGAGCCGACCGGCCGGCCGCGCGGGCCCCGCAGCGGGCGCTCGCCGAGGAGATGACCACGCTCGTGCACGGCGCGGACGAGACCGCCCGGGTCATCGCGGCGTCCCGCGCCCTGTTCGGGCAGGGGTCCCTGGAGGAGCTGGACGAGCGGACGCTGCAAGCCGCCCTCTCCGAGGTGCCCCGCACGGAGGTGCCGGCGGGAGAGCTGCCCTCCGTGGTGGATCTTCTGGCGGCGTCGGGGCTGTGCAAGAGCAAGTCGGAGGCCCGCCGCGCCATCGCCCAGGGCGGCGCCTACCTCAACAACGCGAAGGTCGAGTCGGAGGAGGCCGTACCGGCGGCCACCGACCTGCTGCACGGCCGGTTCCTCGTCCTGCGGCGCGGCAAGCGCAACGTGGGCGGCGTCGAGGTGACCGCCTCCTGACGTGCCCTCCGACCGCCCGTCCGGAACCGCTCCGGGCGGGCGGTCGCCATGAGGAGGGCAAACTTCGGTAGATACACGTCACAGTGCGGTTACGACGGCCCCGCACGGGCATGGTTTGAAGACTGAAAACAGTAGATGACCTGGGGATACATCGTCCGCCGGGGCTGATTTGACGCTCCTGGCGGCGGGACCTAATGTTCTACACGCCCCACGGGGGAGCGGGACGCCGACAGGCGGCCGGCCCCGGGGGAAACCCTCTACAGCCCGAAGCGGGTGAGCCATGGCTTGCCCAAAATGGACTTATGAGGTCGAACCGCCCGAAGTTGAATAAATCAGGACGGATTGGGTACGATTGAAGGGTTGCCCCGGAGCCGGGGTCCGCGGGAGCGGGGTTCGGCGCGGTGGGTGTCCGTTTCTTGAGAACTCAACAGCGTGTTAAAAGCCAGTGCCTTTATCGGCTCGGTCGATTGTTCGGCCGGGTCGCCCCGTGC